>NZ_AEXS01000171.1:0-55701 GCF_000204455.1 Paenibacillus sp. HGF5
GGGGAAGGCCATCGCTGACGTTGCTTCGGAGTCCGGTTTTTACGATCAGAGCCATTTCACGAGAGCTTTTGCCGGGTGCGTGGGGACAACGCCTCTTCGGTATGCAAAAGCGGCGTCATCTTAAACAAACCGCAATTTTATACAATACCGCCTCGCGCGGACGTTGATAGAATCATGAAGATCCCAATGTTGCGAGGTGTTTAACTTGAACGATTCTTTATCTGAACGGGCTTTTGCCGACGCTCTGAAGTCAGTTGCCCGTAACCTTCAGCTCAAACAATACGTCCGGCAATCCGCCGAATGGTATCCGGTCCTGCTGCGTGCAGCGGAGCGTTTTGTCGCGGGAGACGTGCTGGAACGAGGTTTGTTCTGCCGGGATGCACTGGATGCCCGAGGTTATCGGGCTTCGCTGGAATATATCGGTGAGAATACCCTGAACGAAGCCGAATGCACACAGGCTTTCCAGGAGTTCTCCCGGTTAATCGAAGCCTGTTCGAAAGGCCGGCCGGGCACCCGTATTTCGCTCGACCTGTCCCATATCGGATTATCGGTAGACGGGGATTTGGCTTACCGGCATCTTGAAGGGCTTGCCAGCCAAGCGGAGGTGGCCGATTTGGAGCTGGTCATCAGTATGGAGGAGTCCGCCAAAACGGATGCCATACTTGCGCTGCATCGCAAAATATCGGCCCGGTTCGCGAATGTCGGCATCACGCTGCAAGCCCAGCTGCCCCGAACCCTGGAAGATCTCGAACAAGTTCTTACCTACGGTTCCGGCACGATCCGCATCGTAAAGGGCGCCTATCAGGAACAAGAGGGACGCTATATTCCTCGTTCCGAGACGCTTACCTCTAGGTACATTCAAATGGTGGATTTATGCGTTCAGGCAGGCAGGCCGGTATCGGTCGCCACTCATGATGAACCTATCCTGCGGCATATGACCCGCAACGAAGTGTATCGCGGCGCAGCCGTCGAAATTGAAATGCTGTATGGCATACGAACGGACCTTGCCAAGCAACTGAAGGACGACGGCTTCCCCGTCCGAGTCTACCTGACATACGGCGAGGAGTGGTTCCTGTACTTGTGCCACCGAATCGCCGAGCACCCGCCGAATATCTATGATGCGGTGACCCGGTCGATCGCAGGCGGCACCGAGCCCATCACCCAATATTGATCAACAATTAATAAGGGAAGAAACAGCGAATAGGCGCTGTTTCTTCCCTTATTTATGATCTGGTACTAAAAAATATTTTCGGAATGCCGATGTAATAGGTGAAACTTTATTCTGGACGAATGCGTCATATTGTAGAGGAAAATAATAACAAAGCGAATTCAGGAGGTTGAGTGTGTGAAAAGAATATGGACTGCCTTGCTAGCAGCTATACTGTTAATCCCCATGACATTCCAATCGCAGGCCCAGGCGGCAGTGAACATCAGCGTCTTGATTGACGGCGTCAAGCTGTATACGCCTCAAGCGCCTGTCATGATCCAGGGGCGCGTCATGCTTCCGATGCGATCCATCTTCGAAGCCTTGGACGCATCGGTCAAATGGAATCAAAAAACGAAAACCGTCACGGCGGTCAAGGATGGCACGACCGTCATCCTAAAAATCAACTCCAAGACGGCCACCATCAATAGCAAGACGGTGGCGCTGGATGTACCGGCGAAGAACTTAAAAGGCAACACCATGGTGCCGGTCCGCTTCGTAAGCGAAGCCCTCGGCCAAAAAATCGGCTGGAATTCCAAAACGAAAACCGTAACCGTCACCACGACGAACAATTCCGGCGGAAACAATACCGGGATCGCACCGGTGAATTACGTAACCCTTCGGGATATCGGCAATGCCGGAGACGGCCGCGATTTGCAGGTCAGCTTCTCCAAATCGTCGACCGAACCTTTAATCTCGCATTACCGCGTCATGATTGTGAAGCAGTCCAAGACGTTAAACCAAACCGAGGCACAGCGCGTATCCTCCGCTGCTTACACATCGGTATATCCGACCGGCTCGGATCCGATGCTGACCCTTACATCCGGTTCAAAGGATGTGGACGGTGACCTTATCCGCGATAATCAAGCTTATAAGGCTTATGTATTGGCAGTCAGCAAAACAGGCGGCGCATATGCCCTTTCCTCGGCTTCCCCGTCGTTGACGCTGACCAACACCAATTCGGTGAACGGCGCAACCAACGTGAAAGCGAGCGATGTGAGCGACTACGGCGATGGCCGTGATCTTCAGGTCAGCTTCACGCGCGCCCAAAACGAGAGCAATGTAAGCAACTACCGAGTATTTGTCGTAAAAACGAAGGATGCAGCTAACTTCAATCTGGCGGCAGCCAAGTCTGTATCCAGCCAAAATTACTCAACGGTAAGCAAAACTAGCACGACGAACACAACGCTGTCCACGACGCTGAGCTCTTCCGCCCGCGATACTTCAGGCGAGCTCATTCGCAGCGGAGTCGCTTACACCGTATTCGTTCAGTCTGTCAGCAGCAACGAGAGCGTGCTTGCAAGCAACCTCTCGTCCGGTTCGGCCAGCATCACCCTCAGCACGGGGAATACAACGGTTCCTTTCATCACGCAGGTAACGGATATCGGCGATGCCGGTGATGGCCGCGATCTGCGCGTAAGCTTCAACAAGGTGTCCAACGAATCCAGCATTCATTCTTATCGCGTGTTTGTCGTAAAGGACAGCAGTTATAGCAGCTTCAACCTAAGCAGAGCCAACACGGCTTCCAGCTACAACTACTATACCCATGTCAATAAAACCGGCAATAACATCACGAACCTGACGCTGTCATCGGGCGCCAGAGACGTGGATGGAGCAACGATTCGCAACGGCGTGTACTATCGCGTATTCGTCATGGCGGTGGACAACAATAACGCTAATAACAACGTGCTGTCCGCTCCATCAAGCTCCATCATCTTGAGTTCCAGCTACAATGTGGGCGCGGTTACCAGCCTGTCCGTCACCGACGTGAACAACTACAATGACGGTCGCGACCTGCAGGTGTCATTCTATCGCCCGTCCGATCAATCGAATATTAGCCATTACCAGGTATTTGTTGTCAAATCATCGAATAGTTATTTTGATCTGTACAGGGCAAACAATTTAAGCAGCTATTATTATACGCAAATCAGCAAGAACAACAGCAGCAGCAACTACATGTCGCAAGTGCTGAATTCAGGCAGCCGCGATATTGACGGAGAACTGATTCGCAATGGCGTCAGCTATCGCGTTTATGTCCTGTCCGTAGGATATTCGACCAGTAACAATGCATTATCTGACTATGCTTCCATTACGCTTGGGAACGCCAATCAGAACGTTAACCCTGTTTCCACGCCGTCCCTGACGCTAAACGGCAATAACGGAAACGGAAGCGACCTGAAAGTCACCTTCGGTCCTGCTTATGGCGAAAGCTACATCGACCATTACCGGGTTATTGTCGTAAAGTCAAACAAAAGCCTGAACGTGTCGCAAGCTTACAGCAACGGGTATTACACGTTGGTTAACAAAACCGGCGGTACCATCACTCGGGATTTGGCTAACACGACCAAGGATAGCGATGGAGACCTCATTCAAAGAGGTCAAAGCTACCGCGTGTATGTCTTGTCTGTAGGCAACAGCTATTCGAATTACAGCAACGCGCTTTCGGCGGTCTCTAATGCGGTTACGATTCAAGGCGTGACCCAGGTAGCGGCAGTAACGAACGTTACAGCAGCGGATGTGAGCGACTTTAATAACGCAAGCGACTTGAAAGTATCATTCACCAATCCAGCAAATGAAGCCAATATCAAAGAATACCGAATCATGGTCGTAAAGCAAGCCAACGCCGGCAGCTTTACTGTAGCTCAAGCTAACAAAGTAGGTAATGACAACTATGATAGTGTAACGGTTGGCACCAATTTCAATAAGGTTCTGCGAGCTGAAACAAGAGACGTCGAAGGTCAGCCGATTCGCAATTCGGTGGATTACCAAGTGTTCGTACTGTCCGTAAGCAACAATGGTTCCATAAGCAATGCCCTGTCGGCACCATCGGCGACAATCAAGCTTACGGGTACGGCCGTCACGGTTCCTTCGGACGTATATGCCGGGATTGAAAGCACCAACGGGAATGCCAGTGATATTGTCGTTAGATTCACTCCAGCTTCCAATGCAGGCACCATCGCAGAATACAGAATTATGGTGGTACCATCTGATCAAGGATTTGGATTGGATGATGCCAATAGAATAACCAATGGAAATTTGTACACTTCAGTTGCACCAACAAACAGCAAGGTAGAGACAACTCTGTCTGCTAGAATAAAAGATGTAAACGGTGAGGATGTTAAATCCGGATATAAATACAAAGTATTTATTCTTGTCGTAGCCGATGGTACAGTTTCAACCACAAATGCTATGTCTAAATCGTCGAAAGAATTCGAAATCCCGAACCCGCTCCAAACCACGGCCGTCACAGCCAAACTGGATGCAAACGGGAAGCTTCAAGTCGATTTCAAGAGGGCGATCGATGAGCGAGGCATTACGGCTTACCGCCTGTTGTTTGTAGAGGAAGACAACATCAAGACCTTTACTCTTAAAGCAGCAACGGACGCCGCTGCCAAAGAAGATAAGAATGCAACAATAAAACCGGATGGCAAAGATGTCTCGACCCTCATCGATATCCCTGCCAAGGATGCCCTGGGTAAAGACATTAAAGACAATGCGAAGTACGCCGTTTATGTCCTGTCCGTGCAATCCCAGGATAAGAAACTTGCTTCGAGCGCACAATCCGCAACGCCTTTATCCGAAGCGTCCAAAACGCTTGTTGTATTAAAGAAAACGCCTTAATCCAAGGTGCATCAGAATAAGCCTTAACATGTAGAGCTGTACCTCATCACTAAGACGATGAGGTACGGCTCTTTTTTATCCGCTTCTTCCATCAAGCCCCCATTTTCAAAACACCTTGCATCTCATAACTAATTTTCACATGATTTTAAGATGAATTATCCGGGTACTTCCTCATGGAAAAATATGATAATTTAAAAACAGAAAACGCTTTCAAAAATATTATTTGGAGGTGAATCCTGACCTTAAAAGCCAATGTTGCAGCTAGGTCCTCAACAAACGGATAACGGTTATTGAATGGATCTAGTGAAAATACCGCTTCACAACTTCAAAACAAAGGAGATGCTAATGATAAACCTCAATAAGAAATCCATCTGTTCCTTGGCTCTCATCGTTTCTCTGGTCATCTCATTGTTCCCTGCTTACGCATCCGCAGCGAAACACGAACATCCAAGGCATCCAAAGAAAAATCTCCAAGCCTACGTCAATGATATGCAGCCCGGCTGGAACCTGGGCAATTCGCTGGATGCCGTGGGAGCTGACGAAACGGCATGGGGAAATCCGCGCATCACCAAAGCGCTGATCGACCAAATCGCGGCACAGGGATATAAGAGCATCCGCATTCCGGTAACCTGGAGCCATCACATCGGCAGTGCACCGAGTTATGCCATCGACGCCTCTTACATGGACCGGGTCGAGGAGGTTGTCGATTGGGCACTGGACGCCGATCTGTACGTCATGATCAATGTCCATCACGATTCGTGGCTGTGGATCAGCCATATGGAGAACAACCGCAACGAGGTCGTTGCCAAGTACAACGCCGTATGGACTCAAGTTGCCCAACGCTTCCGTACCCATTCGAACAAGCTGATGTTTGAAAGCGTCAATGAACCCCGCTTCTCGGATGGCGGGACCACCGACGAGTCCAAAGCCTTTCAGATGCTGGATGAGCTTCAAACGTCGTTCCATCGGATCGTCCGCGGATCTGGAGCACGCAATGCAACCCGGCCGCTTGTGCTCTCTACCCTTGAGGCATCCCCGACTCAAGCTAGAATGAACGAGCTGTACAACACCATGACCAAGCTGAATGATGCCAATCTCATCGCCACCGTCCATTATTATGGGTTTTGGCCGTTCAGCGTGAACATCGCGGGGTATACCCGTTTTGAGACGGATACCCGAAACGATATCGATCAGACGTTCAACCATGTATATGACACTTTTATCGCCAGAGGGATTCCCGTTATCCTTGGCGAATACGGGCTGCTTGGCTTCGATCAAAGCACAGGGGTCATTGAGCAGGGCGAGAAACTGAAGTTCTTCGAATACCTAACCTATTATCTCAAACAGAAGAACATTACCCATATGTTATGGGACAACGGCCAGCACTTTAAGCGAACCGCCTTTACCTGGTCCGATCCGGAGCTGTACAACATCATGAAGGCAGGTTGGAGCGTACGTTCTTCCACGGCTGATACCGATCTGATTTTTGTGAAAAAAGGAGCGGCTGTCCAGGATCAAAGCATCCCATTGAACTTGAACGGCAACGCACTGACCGAAATCCGCTCAAACGGACAACGGTTAGTCGCCGGGCAGGATTATACGCTGAACGGAAATACGATTACGTTTACATCCAGCCTGCTGTCCAGGCTGACCTCATCCGGGCAATTCGGAGTGAATGCCGTACTGACGGTCAAGTTCAATCGAGGCGCGGACTGGAACTTCAGGGTTGTCTATCATGATACGCCTGTGCTGCGCAGCACGCAGGGAACCACCGACTCGTTCAGCATTCCCGCGACGTTCAATGGGGATCAGCTGGCCACGATGGAGGCTGTTTACGCATCGGGAGGCAATGCAGGGCCGCAGGACTGGACCTCCTTTAAGGAATTTGAATACACGTTTTCCCCATCCTACGCGAGCCATGAAATCAAGCTTAAACCTGTCTTTTTTAACGAGGTCAGAGACGGAGAAGTCATCCTCAAGTTTCATTTCTGGAGCGGCGAGGTCATTACCTACAACCTAACGAAGAACGGCAGCAGCGTGACCGGCAGCACCTCCTAGGTTATGCTGCATGGGAATAACAAAAGCTCAAGTGAAATCACTTGAGCTTTTGTGTATTTAGGCCTGCGCAATATTTCGTTCAGCCAGAAACTGATCGATAATGGCCGAGATGACATTCAAGCTGACAGGCTTGCTGACATACTCATCCATGCCCATTCCTAAATATTTCTCCCGATCCCCCTTGATCGCATGGGCCGTCACGGCGACGATATAAGGTTGATGATCGGGCGGGGCCGATTCCTTAATGAGCTGGACCGCTTCCATGCCATCCATGAAAGGCATCTGTATATCCATGAACACCATATCATACGGATATCGCTTAAAGGCCTCTACCGCCTCGAGCCCATTAAGAACGGTAGTCGAATTGTACCCCAGCTTCTCAATCATCTTCTTGAGGACTAATTGGTTGACCTCATTATCCTCAGCAATCAAAATTTTCAGATCGCTGCCGTCGGAGTGATTCTCGTGAACCGTCCCGGCCTCCGGCATGTTGCCCGCGTTTGCACTAAACGAAAAATCGACCGTAAACGTAAAGACGGACCCCTGCTGATTCGGATTTCGCTCATACCAGATATCCCCGCCCATCAACTGAACGAGTTTTTTGCATATGGCCAGTCCGAGTCCCGTCCCTTCCACCTGCCGTGTCATATAATGATCCACCTGATAGAAGGGTTCGAACAGCTGCGCAATCTTCTCGCTTGGCACCCCTATGCCCGTATCCGTAACGGAGAATTGTATGAGCTCCGAGTTAGCTTGGTCCCTGACACACTGAACGGAGATCGAAACGGCACCGTTCGGCGTAAATTTAATGGCATTGCTGAGCAGGTTCATTAATACCTGCCGCAGCTTCGTCACATCCCCATAGACTTGATTCGGCACGTCGGACGCTACAGAGGTGGTCACCTCAATATTTTTGTCCAGCGCCTTCGGAAGAATCATATTCAATGTCTCGGACAGGGCCGTTCTTAGGCTGAATGTTTCCTCCACCAGCTCCGTTCTGCCCGATTCGATCTTCGAGAAATCCAAAATATCATTTATGATGTTCAGCAGGGTTGTCCCGCTCTTCTTGATGATCTGCACGTACTCCTGCTGCTCCTCATCCAGCTCGGTTTCCAGTATCAAATCCGTCATTCCGATTACGCCGTTCATCGGCGTACGGATCTCATGGCTCATCATCGCCAGAAACTCGCTTTTGGCTTTATTCGTCTTCTCGGCTGCTTCCTTCTCGATGATAAGCCTTTTCTGCTCCGTCATATCCTTGGCTATAATGTAGAAGCCCACATTTTTGCCATGAATGACAATGGGAGCAAGCGTCGCGAGCACTTCAACCTGATGCCCGTCCTTGTGATGGATGCAGTTAATCCCCTTCTCGGCGGCAACATAATCGGCCGCAGAAGAAAGCACTCGGGCGAGATTGCGTTCGCCGATCAAATTCGAGATTTTGGTTCCGATTAACTCCGGAATCTTAAAACCCGTCAGCTGCTCCGCCATCTGGTTCCCGTTAATAATCCTGCCTTCCAGATTGAAGGAAATAATCGCATCATGGTTATACTTCTTCAGCGAGGTGTATCGCTCAATACTCTCCTGGAGCTTCTGCTCGGCTACCTTGCTGTCGGTAATATCAACAATTTGCGAAATGAAGAACAAGGGAGTTTGATCCTGATCGTCGCGAACGAGAGAAACATGTATCGACGCCCAGATGACATTGCCATCCCTATGTACGAATTGTTTCTCCACCGAAATGGTTGAGGACGCTTCATCCAGAGATTGTAACAGCTTGTCTTTATTGTTAATGCATTCAGAGTAAATATAATCGGTTGCCGGCTGTGCCATCAATTCTTCGTCCGTGTAGCCAAACATCTTGCACGCCGCAGGATTTACGCTGATCCAGCTTCCTTCTATCGTAACCAGGGCAATGCCAATTGGAGCACTTTTATAGACATGTTCAAACAGAGCCTGATGGCCGAAAATGTTGATATCACTCATACTCTGCACCTCCTGATACCGCTTATTATACATCAGCGTCTTCAAAATAGGAGTTTTTTCAGAGTAATTTTATATTGCTAATCATTAGTAGAGTCATCGGTATACCTTATGATAGTCGTAATCCCTTGTTAGCTGAAATTACTTCCGCATTACCAAGCGATTCTTTGCCGTTCACGAAAAAAATTCCCGCTGGGTCCATCATCCTCCATCATCGCCAGCCATACCGCCGTATCGGCCCCTTCGGCAACGGTTAACGGAGCGTCTGCTCCTCCCATATCGGTCTGAACCCGGCCCGGGCACACCGCATTCACCTTTATTCCGGTATTGGCTACATCCTGCGAGACGAGGCAGGTTAACGCGTTCAGCATCGTTTTGGAGATGCGGTATGCCGCGGATGAGCCTTGTAAACCATAACCGCCCTGCATGATTTCGAAGGCTCCAAGACCCGAAGAGATGTTTACGATACGCCCGTATTGATGCTGCTTCATCAAAGGTATTGCAGCCTGCGTCATTCGCAGAGCCCCGAAAAAATTCGTCTCCAGCGTTGCGCGCAAGACCGACTCCTCTACATCGATCACAGAAACGCCTCGATCCAAAATCACCCCGGCATTGTTCACCAGCACGTCAAGGCGCCCATAGTCAGACTGTATTCGATTCATCATTCCTGCCACATCGCGGACCTCATGGACATCCGCTACATGCAGTTTCACACGGAGCCCCTCGGCAAGCAGTTCCAGGACTGCCAGCCTTCCATTCTCTTCGTCACGGGATGTAATCAGCACCTGAAGCCCTTTGGCAGCGAGCTGTCTGGCTATCTCTTTTCCAATCCCGCGGTTGCCTCCCGTCACAACGGCCATTCGCTGTACCTCTTCCCCTTTAGCCTTGTTCACGACGCCCGTCCCCCTTATGCAAAATAGCTTCCCATGTCGCAATGCTCTTCTCCAAATGGAGTTCCGCCTGTTTCAGCATCTCCATCTGCAGCTGGATGTCATCCAGCTTCCGCCTTCCCACCTCAATGGCATTAGGAAGACATTCGATTTTGATCTGCTCATCGAACGCGCATTGAAAAAAACTCATAATTTCCTTCACCGTCAATCCCAGGCTAAAATACATCTGAATCAAGCGGACCCGCTCGATATCCGTTGCCCTGTATTCGCGATAGCCATTATCCAGACGCTCCGGACACAGCAGCTCCTTCTCCTCGTAATAACGCAAGGAACGAAGACTTACGCCCGTTTTTCGTGACAATTCACTAATATGCACGCCAAGCAGCTCCTTTTTCATCGGTTATCCGCATTTTAAAGCATCACATCATGTGAGGGTCAATCCGTCATTTTACAAGGCTATCCCGGGAGCCCGACACCCCTACACTCAAATCATCCCGAACAGCATCAAACCGATCGCATTGATCGCAAAATTGGCAAACATATGCACCATCCAGGACGCATAAATATTGCCGTTTCGCTCATTCAGCCAGTTAAACAACAGTCCCGCCACAACCAGTCCCGCGATTAACAAGAGGAACAGTCCTACCGAGAACCAGCTGGACATCATCGCAACATGATACACGGCAAAAGCCCCGGCACTGAATACATATGCAAACCTGCGCCCAACCTGCTCCTTCAGCGTGAAAAAAGCAAATCCCCGGAAAAAGAACTCTTCCAGCAATGAATTCACGATGGATATGTAAAGGGAGACCAATACGAAATTGCCTGCATTGACACCCATATTATCCTCCAGTGCCCCTGTCACCTTGGTAAAGTCGAATAAAGGCCCCAGCCCAAAATAGGCGCCGAGTATGAAGGCGAATACGCCGAGTCCCAGCAGCAGGGAGGTTAGGAGACCCCTTCTCTCGAAAGCGAACAGCCTGCGAAACGGAACCCCGCCGGCGATGATGGCGTAGCCAATCGGCAGTGTCAGAAAGAGGATGATTTTGATGGCGGATTTGACGGCGTAATCCGGACGGATCACCGCGTCGACCAAGCTCATGGCTAGACAGCTAAATACGATGATGGCCATAAGAGAAACGATTTTCCTTCTTGATCTCATTGAAAGTATCTCCTTTAAACAGGTTAGATCCATACATCTTCCATATATTAGAGTTCGATACGCCGGGCGTAATGCCCTCTACTCCAAAAGAAAACGCCCCTGACATCACCATATCAGAGGCGTTTTCGCTATTCATTCATTTTATGATACATAACGGCCCAGCGCCGCTTGGTATACACTCTTCGGCCGGAGCCCTATCAGTTTATCTGCCGGTTCTCCGTTATGAAACACAATCACCGTC
Organism: Paenibacillus sp. HGF5; assembly: GCF_000204455.1. Classification (NCBI taxonomy): domain Bacteria; kingdom Bacillati; phylum Bacillota; class Bacilli; order Caryophanales; family Paenibacillaceae; genus Paenibacillus; species Paenibacillus sp. HGF5. The sequence goes on from NZ_AEXS01000171.1 coordinate 11,160, forward strand.
GGCATGGACATGATGCCGAATTGGGCAGCAAGCTCGGGGGATTCGTCACAATCCACCTGATAGATGTCCAGGCGACCCGCCTCCTCCCGGCTCAGCTCTTCCAGAATGGGAAGCAGCACTTTACAGGGCGGACACCATGCGGCTCCGAATTCAACAAGCGTGACCCCGTTCTGGTTGATCGAGCTTTGAAAGCTCCCTGCGTCTAATCGTGGTAAACTCATTTGCATTCCTCCGCTTCCTCCGATTTCCGTTCATCCAGAATCGATTGCATGCGTTCCTCCAGATTCATCTTGATATGATTCAGCTGGTGAATCTGCGCTTCGATCTCTGCGATTTTTTTGACGAAAAATCGGGAACACCTCCGCGCAAAACGCCTCTTTGTTTTTCAGGACGCAATGCAAGAAACCGGCGATCTGCTCGGTGGTCAATCCAAGGTTTAGATATAACTGGATGGTACGCACCTGCTCTTCCGCAAGCATCGAATATTCCCGATAACCGTTCTCGTTTCGGACCGGCGTCAGCAATCCTTGCTGCTCGTAGTACCGCAGCGAACGAATGCTGACGCCGGTACGGGCCGCGAGTTCTCCGATTTTCATGCTTTCACACCTCCTGGACAAACGATTCGATTTCATTGTAAACCCTGACACTAGTGTCAGGGTCAAGAGGATTTCGCGATTTTTTTCAAAAAGCGAAGATTAGTAGCGCAGGCTCACGCTCCCAAAGTCACTTTCTTTTCTTGGACTTGCTTCCAGCGCCCTTGCGAAGCTTCGGCCAGCGATTCGCAGGCACATGCTGGAGCATCGTATGAAAGACGGTCCCCCACTGCTCTTCGTTCAGCCGACCGATGGGGAGCTCTCGGTCCACTCTCAGCACTTTAACGAGCTTCGCCATCTGGGGAGGCGTAAACACGCCCGATAGAGCCGCAAATAACGGCAGCCGGGCATCCCGCAGACCATAGGCGGCCAGCGCCGTAAACTTGGGCTGACTCGATGCGGCAATGAGCGGCTTCTTCCTCCGGTGAATGGTCAGAATGGCTGAATCCACTTGGGGAGGCGGCGCAAAATGATGGGGCGAAACGGTCCGCACGAGCCGAATGTCGTATTGCATCCTCCAGCTGAGAATTCGCGGATCTTGAATGGGAACGGCCGTAAAACGTTTGGATGCCCCCATCTCCACAAGCAGTGCGGCCCGCTGCAGAGGGAGGCCGGGGCACTCCAAAAGCTTCCCCATGATCGGCGTGGTGATCGAATACGGAATATTGGCCACGACGGCAAATGGATTTCTCGGCAGCGGGATTTCCAGAAAATCCGACTGCTTGACGCGAATGTTGCTGCTATCCTTCATCTTGCCCAGCAGTTTATCCACAAATGCCGGATCCGTCTCGATCGCAAGCACGTGTCCTGCTTTCTCTGCAAGAGGAAGGGTTAACGCCCCTGTACCCGCGCCGATATCAAGAACGGTATCGGTGGAGCGAATCTGGGCCAAGTCGATCATATCATGAATCAGCCTTTTGCTGATTAACAGATGCTGCGCGGAAAAGTTGGACGGTTTCTTCAGCTTTTCACGATGTTTTTTATGATATTTGGACACAAAAAAGCACCTCATTCATTCGTATAGTAATGAAAAAGGCACAGCACAAATAATCCTTCGCATTTTTACATGAAAATGGATGGATGTAGATGTTCTGTACCCTCATTAACGAATACGTATGAATGCGATGCAGCACATGTCAGGACAATCCTCCCTTAGATGGAACGGATAAAATAACACTGACAGTATAACATAGCTCCCCCCGCTGGCTCACGGGTACATTCTGTTAAAAGGATTTTTTACCGCCGGTACATGCAGTACATATGGTATGTTGAGGAGGATAGCTAGCATAACCCGTGTTCGAATCCTGCGAACACCTCGCATCCGGCATACCAGAAGGAGTAAAACGATATGAGTATCTATTTCACGAATGAATCAAATGAAACCAATAGCGTGGACAAACATTACGTAAGAAACCAAATGATTGCGTATAATCTGAAGCATTTCCCTGACGAATTAAAAGGCCGTTACCAGGAAATCAACTTGTTGTTAAGGAAGGAGGACGGTCAGATTTTGGGCGGGGTCGTTGGGGAAATATGCTGGAACTGGCTGGAGATCCACTATTTGTTCGTGGATGAACCCTTCCGTCAATCGGGGTACGGTGCCAAACTGTTAAACAAGGCCGAAAACATCGCAAAGGAAAAGCAATGCGACTTCGTTAAATTGGATACGCTGAGCTTTCAAGCCTTGGATTTTTACCTCAGGCAGGGTTACGAAGTGTATGGCAAAATCGAGAACGCCGGGCGGCATACCCACTACTATATGAAGAAAAATCTATAAGATAAACGAAGGCAGCAAGGCTGCCTTCCCCTCCCGAGCACTTTGCCTACCTCTTCTTCTTCGCTTTGCTTTCTGCCTTCTCCAGGTTTTGCTGAACCCGATATTGGACGATTCGGCGTATCAGTTCATAAGGCAGCGGCTGATCGATCGGAAATTGCAAGGTTCCCTTGGACGTATGATATTCCTTCAGCTCATCCTGGAACGCCTCGATCCCGCTGGGCGCGGGGTAAAAGCCGATATGTTTCTTGAATGCCGCAAAATGCACGAGGTTCCCGTGGAGGTCGAAGGTTGGCATCTGGTAGCTGATTTTTTCCTTGGCATGCGAGGCTGATTCCTGTATCACACGCCTTAATGTCTGCAGAATTCCCTGGACCTCCGGTGCACAGCTCGAAATGTATTCGTCGATCGACCCGTATACGATTTTGTCATTCATCAGATATAACAGCCCTTTCGCAGGTTAATACGTTTCATAAACGAGATCCCCGTTCATTTCAAGCTTGTCATTAAACAGGACGTATATGTATAGTTGTCCCGCCGGCGTATCGCCTGCATCATACCCTAGCCGAAACGTGCCGTCCTTGTCGAAGGCAAGCTCGGATAGAACCAACTCGTTCACGTCTTCGTCGGGATGCATCCCGGCAATCAGATCCAGCGCTCGATCATTCAGCTCCCCAAAATTCGCCCAGGCATTCCGGATGACCGGGGACAGCCGGTTCATATCCGCTTCGGCAGAGGCCTCCGTGCTGACGGAGAGCTCCGTCTCCTTCCATTGAAGCCTGGCCCCGTAAAAAGACAGCGAGACATCGTATTCGAAGGTCCCAACGCCCTTAACGGTATGGTCCGGCTCCATGATGAGATTGTTGGAATGGTTCAGCCGCTCCAGCTTGGGATTACGATGCGTATCCAGTTTGGAGATTTTGTTCTCCGAGCAATAGAGCTCCGTTAATAGCACATTGCGAGTGAGATCCAATTCGGTGATGTGATTATTGAAGCATCTCAAGCTTTGCAGCGAAGGATTTCCGGTTACGTCCAGCTTCGTCAGATGATTGTGGTTGCAGCGGATTTCGATCAAGTCCGGACATTCCTCCAGGTGTAAGCTCATTAAATAATTGTTTGCGCAGTGGAGATAGGTTAGCCGGGGGTTCTGATGCAGCTCCAAAGCAAACAGGGAGTTGTAGCTGCAATCCAGCTCCGTTAAATCCACGTTCTGCTCGAGCCGCAGCTCGGATAGAATATTCCAGTAACAGACCAGCTTCGTCAGCATGGCGTTGTGACTGACATCCAAATTTCGAATTCGGTTAAACCCGCAATTCAGCGTTTTCAAGTTGCTATTCTTGCTGAGATCTAGCTCCGTCAGGCTATTGGACGAACAATCCAGTTCTTCAAGCGACGTGAAATGCTCGATCCCCTTTAGACTTGAGTATCCATGATTTGAAAGCTGCAGCGATATAATATGTTCTACATCGCCCGCCTGAATCCGTTCACGGTTCCCGCAATAGGTTTCGAGCACATAAGCTTTGAATCGTTCATCTATGAAATCCTGGGTTATATCCATCGTGTCCTCCTTAGGGCAAGCTCCTGATCAATTCGCGCTTAACCGGGATTCCGTTGTCCGACTTCCCGCAATTCCATTATAGGGTTCCGCCTTGAAAAAGGTCAGGGGTCTTTCTACCTACTTCCCAGGGGAATTATGGAAGAAATTGACGGGTAAAGAGCTTTCCTCTGCCAGCGCGGATTCCGATCAAGGGCTTTAACGAAAAAAAACGGCAATGGCTTCCCGATATTCGGGAAGCCATTGCCGGCAGCAGAAGCTAGATAGCCTCCGGTTGTTCCGACTGGACTTTCGGCGTTACCACCGATACAAGCAGCTCGTTGGCCGAAGAAATCGGCACGACACCATCGGGCAGCTTGAGATCCCCGACATGCAGCGAATTCCCGATCTCTAGTCTGCTGATTTCAACGGGAATCGTGGCAGGAATTTGGTCCGGAAAGGACTCGATCTCAATGAACGTGCTTTGGATTTGGACGACTCCTCCCGATTTGGCTCCTTTTGCGGTGCCGATGTAATCGAGATTCACTCTCGTCCGCACAACTTCATTTATATTGATACGTAAAAAGTCGACATGAATGTATTCACGAGTTACCGGATCACGCTGAACGGACTCCAGCAAAACCGGAATCGGCTCCCGATCTTCAAAATGAAGCTCAAGGATTCCTCCTTTGCCGTTCCGTGCCCATTTGCCGAACTCTTTGGCGGACAGTTGAATCATCATATTGTTTTCCCCTGTGCCAAATACAACCGCCGGAATTCGTCCCGAAAGACGAAGCTGCTTCAGTCCGGTTTTGTTCATCGCAGCGCGCGTTTCTGCTCGTAAATGTACTCTCATCTCAACAACACTCCTCAGATTATCGTTATTTGGGTGCACTCTCCATCGATCGTCCATGATGAACTACGGATTTCTCCCCCCGTAGCGGGGAAATCAGGAGCACCATTGCATCACCTCCAGATAGACATTTAATGTAAAAACCTTTTATATATGCGAGAAGGCACCTCGTTCCAGGGGAACGAAATGCCTAATTACTTGCTACCATATCATAGAAAGGGGGCGTTGTCGACCAAAGCAAAAATGGAAACTCGCTTACATGAAGCCATCATATGGCTTCTATGATTTCAGCTTCATCAATAAGACTGCCTCCACATGGCTGGTTTGCGGGAACATATCGACCGGCTGCGCCCATTCAAGCTCGTAGCCGCCGTCCAGAAGCACCTTGCAGTCTTTGGCTAAGGTCGAAGGGTTGCAGGATACGTATACAAACCGCTTCGGCTTGGTGCGGAGCACCGTTTCCAGGAAGCGTGGGTCCAGGCCAGTGCGCGGCGGGTCGGCAATGATGACGTCCGGCTTCATGCCCTCCTTGACCCAGCGTGGCAGCAGCTCTTCGGCTTGGCCGACGTGGAAGCTGGCGTTAGCCCTTCCGTTCCGCTGCGCATTCGCCTTGGCGTCCTCGACGGCTTCGGGTATCGTCTCGATTCCGCGCACCTCCTTGGCATACGGCGCAAGCCACAGACCGATCGTGCCAGTGCCGCAGTAGGCGTCGATGACGGTTTCCTTCCCGGTCAGCCCCGCTGCCGCCCGGACCGACTCGTACAGCTTGACCGTCTGCTGCGGATTCAGCTGGAAGAACGCTCTCGGCGACAGCGAGAATTGCAGGTCGCTCAGCGATTCCTGCATGCTCTCGGCGCCCCATAGCGAGATTGTCCGGTCTCCGAAGATGAGCGAGGTTTTCTTCGGATTGATATTGAGTGAAATTCCGCTTACCTCCGGAATGGTAAGGCGCAGCATACGAACGAGATCGTCCTGCCTTGGCAGCTTGCTTCCAGCCGTGATCAGCGTCACCTGCACTTCCCCGGATTGGAAGCCGTGACGGACTACGATCGTCCGCACGCCATCCTTGGCACCATTCTCCTTATAAAGCGGAATCCGCAATTCCTCGAGTACGGATTTGACCTTCTCCACCGTTTCATTGACCTTCGGATGCTGAATCGGGCAGCCGCTGATATCCACAATCGTATGGCTGTCCGCTTCATAGAGCCCTGCGATCACTTCATGGCCCCTCCGTTTCAGCTGCAGCTGCGCTTTGTTCCGGTAGTCCCATGGATGCTCCATCCCGAGAATCGGCTTAAACTTGACATCGTCCAATCCCGCGTACCGGCTGAACGCCTCGCGCACGATATCCGTCTTCGCCTGCAGCTGTCCCTCATAGGAAATATGCTGAATTTGGCATCCGCCGCAGATGCCGAATACCGGGCAAGGAGGCTCTATCCGGTGAGGCGACCGCTTCTCCACTTCCAGCAGCTGGGCCTTGATAAATTTAGGCTGAACCTCCCTCACCTCGGCTTTGACCACTTCATTCGTGATCGCTCCATCGATAAACACCGCCTTGCGGCGGTAGTAACCCACTCCCTCGCCGTTAATGCCGAGGCGTTTGATCGTAACGACTATCACGTCCCCGGCCTGCAGCTCATCCGCATGCTCGCGTCCGGATGACGGCTTCGGTCCGCGTACCTCTTGCTTATATTGATCCGCTCGTCTCCCCTTCGCATGCGGGGATGCCGACGACGAATTGCTGTTCTTCATACGGTCACGTTGAAAGGTCGGCTTTGCCCCTGCTTGGTTCGCTGCAGTCCGCTCGCCCTGCTTCTTCCCGTATGCCGCTGATTTGCTGTTGTTGGTTCCTTTTCCGGAACGCCGTTGTTCACTCATGCCTTAATTGCTCCATCCTTAATGGTATCGTGTCCAATATACCATGACGGTCCCGCGAATGCGAACGAGCCATGTACTTTTTTCCGGTGTTATACGGGGATTCTTTCGCTTCATTGGCACCAACATCTTTACTCCGCAAAAAACCGCAAAAAATATTTTTTCGATATGGAAACCAGAGACGATCCTCCAGCGTATAATTCCATTATCATACATTCTCTTATGGAGGTATCTTTTATGTCGTTTTTTAACAAAATGCTAGCCAGTGTAGGAATTGGAGCCGCCCAGATCGATACGCACCTCGAAAAATCCTCCTATTATCCGGGTGAGGAAGTACGCGGAATCATTCACATTAAGGGAGGAAACGTAGAGCAGACGGTCGACCGCATCTATTTGAAACTGATGACGGAATATACCAGGGAAAGCGACGACAAGAAATACATAGAATCCTATACCATTGCAAAAGTCAACGTCTCAAGCCGCCTCACGTTGAAGCCTGGCGATCAGCAGGAAATTCCGTTCGCCTTTCCTTTGCCGCTGGAAACGCCGCTCACCATTTCGCGGCAGCCGGTATGGATCCACACCGGACTCGATATCGATAATGCCATCGATCCGAAGGACCGCGATTTCATCGACGTCGAACCGAACGAGGACGCATCCATTGTCTTCGACGCCGTCGAAGCGCTTGGCTTCAGCTTCAAAATAGCAACATGCGAATATCATCCGCGGCTCGGCCAGGGTGTTCCATTCGTGCAGGAAATTGAATTTTATCCCGGCTCCTCCTATGCCGGTCATATCAAAGAGCTTGAATTGATTCTCTATCCGGAGCAGGAGGGGATTTCCATCCTGGTCGAAGTCGACCGTAGAGGCAGAGGCGTTTCAGGCTGGCTCCAGCGTTCGCTCGATATGGATGAACAGCACTCCTGGGTAACCCTCGACAAGCAGGATCTGGCCCAAGGACCATCCCACGTGGCCCAAATTCTGGACCGTGTCATCCGCAGATCGATCTAATGAAAAATGGCCCGCAAGGCAGGTCGCTTCCCAGGCGACTCTCCCAGCGGGCCATTATTTTTGAATGATGAATGTATATCGATCCCTTAGATGAAATAATGCGGATACTTCTCTCGCAAAATATCCTGCTCCACAACGACGAGGCGCAGATGACGCTCCATCACGTTCATGGCTTGCTCCGCCTGCCGATTGACGATCAGCTGATACATTTCTTTATGCTGCGAGATGATATTCTCCCAGTTGAAGTCCTTGGACAGGCGAAGCAGCCGCAGACGATTGAAATGGATGTTCAATTGCTGCAGCATCTTCCAGGTCCGTTCTTTGCCCGTCCCCTCAAACAGAATTTGGTGGAATTCCTCGTCCAGCTCAAACAGCTTATAGAAGTTATGGTTGCCCGCGCACACGTCCTGCAGCGCAATATTGGTTTCCAGGCGGAAGCGGAACTCTTCGGGAAAAGAACCGCAGGCGAGCGCCACGATTTCCTTCTCGATCTTCTCCCTGATAAATCGGCCTTCCTCAACATGCCGAAGATTAATACGGGATACGATCGTCCCGCTTTGCGGAATGATGTCCAGCAGCTCTTCCTCCGCAAGCTTCATGAACGCTTCCCGGACCGGTGTCCGGCTGACGTTCAATTCATCCGCAATTTCTTTTTCCGAGATTTTCGTACCCGGCTCCAGCTCCAGATGAAATATCCGATCCTTCAATAGCTGATAAGAATACTCTCTGGTAGAGCCTTTAATCTTTTGCTCTGTTGACATATATCGCTACCTCTTTCTTAAATGCTCTATGTTCTCTTTGCTTAAAGTTGCCCTTCCCTCTATATTACCCGAATCAAAGGCCCGGACGGTATATAATGTATAGGAATCGCCGGAAAAAACTCCCGCAGCCTATCGGCCACGCAGGCCATGCCGGGCTCCTCGCTAGCAGCATGGCCAAGCAGAAGCAGGGACGGGCCCCTGCCCTGCGCCGCCGCATCGCCCATGTATTCAGGCGTCTCCCATTCAGGGCCTTCCCCTACGATGAGAAGATCCAGCGACTCCTTCAGGCAGAGGGGAATGGCATGCGCGCCGCCGCCGCGATAGCCCACGGTTATGCCGATTCTGAAGCATGTGCTGCTTCGATTACCGACATAACGAAGGTAAGGAAGATTCAGCTTTCTTTTTACAAACTCCGCAATATCCGGCAGGCTCATCTCTTCCGGCAGCGTGACAATGGCCGCTGCCGGAAGATGCTTATCGACATAAGCCTCCCAATCCAGCGCCTGAACCAGTCCTTGCGTCATGATATCGGGAACGTATCGGTGAGGCGCATCATGGAACCGGTAAATCGTCAACTCTCCGGACTCCATCAAGCGGAGTTTATCCTGAAAGACAGGACTCGCCTCCACCCCCTCATATCCCTCCTCCTGATGGCTGTAAAACGCCCCTTCATGGGTAATGACAAGGTTGGCCCCAACTTCGACCGCTCTCTGCAGAACCGAATACGATGCCGCAAACGTGACGGCAATGCCGTGGACCACCGCTTCGGCGCTTCCCGCCGTAACCCTGTCCACCATGGATTCAAGAAATCCTGCGGGCTCTGTTAAGCGGTTGACGATGTCTTGAACGGTGACTCGCAATCTGGAATGCCCTCCTTTGGAACAACGCAAACGGCCGAACCGAAAAACAGGCTGCCCTTCCATCAAGAAACGGCAGCCTGTCGATCCGTCGGTTATTGTTGCTCTTTATATTTTTTATACGTTTTATTCGCAATCTCCAGGTATTGCCCCACGCCCTGGCTATCCAGCTCTTGCACGAACTTGTCGTACTCGGCGAGATCGCGGTCGCCCAGAATGAACTTCAGCGTGTTCTGATCCGTGTAGTCCTTCAGCGGCGTGCTCAAGAGCGTCACTCGCTCGCGCTCTTCTACCGAGTATGGAATCGGAGGCTCCGGCTTCACCACCGTTTTTGTTTCGCTCATGCTCTTCTGGAACTGCTGCTCTTCCTCGCTGAACATGGATTGCAGCAGCTCGGTCGTGCCTCCGTATGCAAACACGCCGCCCGAGAAGCCGTGCTCGATCCGCAGATCCTTCGTGCCCTTTGGATTCAGTCCGTTGTAGTTGATGTCGTCCATCAGCTTGCGTACGCCGCCTTCCTTCGTATACGTTACGCCTTCGACGCCCCACTTCGCGAATTCCTGTCCTTCGTCGCTGTAATAGAGCCAGTCGATAAACTGCAGAATGGCTTTGAAATGCTCGCTCTCCTTCACTTTGGATGAGATCATGACCCCGTTCTCGAGTCGGCTGCCGGACATCAGCTGGCCGGCCGGTCCGCCGGGAACCGTGATTTTGCTGATGGCATACTTGCCTTCGCCCAGCGTTTTGTCCATATCGTTGCGGTGCTGGACCACGGTCTGGGAGTTGCCGTTGATGATGAAGGATTTGCCGGTCACGAATTTTTGCACGGCCTGATCGTCATCCTGGGTAAAGCTCTCTTTGTCCAGCAGTCCTTCGTCCACCAGCTTGTGGAAGTAGGTCAGCATTTCCTTGTATTCGTCCGTAGCCGCCGTGTATACAAACTCATCCTGCTCTTCCCTATATGTCAGCCCGCTGCCGTAGCCCCATCCGCCTTTGGTGCCGAAGCCGGTAGCGGCGATATTCAGCGTACTGTTGAATTTAAAGCGGTCGGAGAATGGCGTAACGTCCGGATATTCCTCCTTCAGCTGCTTCATGGCCGTATACAGCTCATCCCAGGTGGCAGGAATCGCGATGTTATGCTTCTCGAAAATATCCGTGCGCACGATCAGGGTGTAGTCCGGCCACACCGCTTCATGGAGGCCAGGAAGCACATAATACTTTTTGTCCTCCTGGCGAAGCCCTTCCAGCTCGCTGTCCATGTCCCACTTCTCGATCTTGTCCTTGAAGTTCGGCATCAGGTCAATATAATCGCTGATCGGCAGAATCGCGCCGGAAGCCACGAACGCGGATTCCTCCCCCGGGTATGTCTTCGGAATGACCAGCGGCGCGTCGCCGGAGCTGATCAGCAGACTGCGCTTTTGGCTGTAATCGCTCATCGGCACGATTGTCGGCTTCAAGGTCACGTTTGTCATTTCTTTTAGTTTAGCAAAAAGCATCCAATCCTGCTTATAAGGATACGCCGGCTGGTCGCTGTAGAGGATGGACAGCTCAAACGGCTCCGTCGCCTTGAACGTTTCGCCTACGGCGTAGGTTTCCATGGCACCCTTATCCTGAATTTCAGCCTCTTTGCCGCCTGTTTTGTCGGTACACGCCGCCAATATCACAATGATTAATGACAGCAATAAAGCTTTGCCTGCAAACGATCGACGACTCTTTTTCATTTTCCCATTCCCCCCATGATATCAATAAATTGTCCTTACGGATGGTCCTATTGCTTGACGGAGCCCAGCATGATGCCGGTCACGAAATATCGCTGAACAAACGGGTAAATCGTCAATATTGGCAAAATGGTCAGCACCATGGTCACCGATTTGATGTTGGCGGAGATCTGAGTCAGGTTATCGGCCGAGGTGGCGCCAGCGGAAGTAACGCCCGTCGCGCCCGCAATCATGTTCCGCAGATAGATCGTGACCGGGAAGAGCTCCTTCTGGTCCAGATACAGGAAGGCCGGAAACCAGGAGTTCCAGTGCCCGACGGCATAGAAGAGAACCATGGTCGCGATGACCGCTTTGCTTAAGGGCAGCACGATTCGGAACAGCATGCCGTACGTGTTCAGTCCGTCAATGGCCGCGGCTTCCTCCAGTTCCTCCGGCATATTTTCAAAAAAGGACTTCATGATGAGCATGTTATAGATGCTGATGGCTCCCGGGATCACGATGGCCCAGATGGAGTTGCTGAAGCCCAGGCTGTTAATGAGCACATAGTTCGGGATCAGCCCCCCGTTGAAGAACATCGTGAACACGGCAAACATCGTCAGGAACTTACGGCCGACCAGCCTTTTTTTGGACAGGGCGTAAGCAAAAATCGTTGTTAAAAACATGGATATGGCGGTGCCGACCACGCTGTAAACGATCGTGTTTTTGTAATTCGTCCAGAACATGGCGTCTTTGGTCACGGTTTTGTAGGTATCGAGATTGAAGCCCCTCGGAATCAGATTCACCTTCCCAGAGTTGATGTACGACTCGCCGCTGAAGGATTGAGCGACCACGTTCAGGAAGGGGTACAGCGTGATGAAGACAACGAACAGCAGAATGATGGCATTGCACACTTTGAACACCTTATAGGATCTTGACTCCTTCATATGCGCTCCCTCCTCACCATAAGCTTCGATCCGTCAGTCTTCGCGAGATCGCATTCACGGAGAAGACCAATATAAGCCCGATCACGGACTCGAACAGCCCGATCGCCGTCGCGTAACTGAAGTTGTTCGATACGAGACCGACCCGGTACAGGTATGTCGATATCACGTCCGCCGTTTCATAAATGACCGGATTGTAGAGCAGCAATATTTTCTCGAACCCTACCGCTAAGAATGCCCCCATGTTCAGGATCAGCAGCGTCACAATCGTTGGCAGGATGCCCGGAATCGTAACAAACAGCGTTTGCTTCCAGCGGTTGGCCCCGTCGATCCTCGCCGCCTCGTACAGGGATTCGTCTATTGTCGTTAAGGCGGCCAGATACAGGATCGCGCCCCAGCCCATGCCCTGCCAGATTTCAGACGAGATATAGATCGCCCGAAACCACTCGGCCCGCTGCATGAAATTGATTCGTTCCCCATTAAAGAACTCCATAAGCGAGTTAATGGAGCCGTTGACCGACGTCAATTGCAGAATCATCCCGGCAACGATGACGATGGACAGAAAATGCGGGAGATACGAAGCCGTCTGGACGAATTTCTTGAACCGCTTGCTCTTCACCTCATTTAGCAGCAGCGCGAAGATAATGGGTACCGGGAACGTAAAGAGCAGGGACAGCGCACCGAGCAGCAGGGTGTTCTTGAACACGTTCCAGAACGCCGGGTCATGGATAAACATGTTGAAATAGTGCAGTCCTACCCACTTTTCCCCGTAGATGCTGCCCCCCGGCATAAACCGCCTGAAGGCAATCACGTTGCCGATCATCGGTCCGTATTTAAAAATGAGCAGATACATAATCGGTAGAACCAATAAAGAATACAGCTGCCAATCCTTCCGGATCAACGCAGCGATGGTTTTAAGCTTGGCTGGCTTCTTAGCCGCTTTCGCGGCAGGCAAGGAATGATTTGCAACTTTGGGCTCCATTACGTTCTTCACTCCAATCCGTAGGGCCTTTCCTCATACGTCTTCATTCATGGACTAAGCCCATGTTTCATCATCCATCTCCATTCAACCTTCAATGAGAAATCGTATTCCGTTTGCTGCTATTCAGCGTTCAGCAGGATGTCCGCCACCCTTTTATTCAGCCCCTCCCATAATTAAGCGCTTACATGTTTAGTTTGAAAAATAGACTCCCTCATCTTGAGCGTTAGATTCAAAAGATTCCGCTGCTGCTTTTACTTATGTAGAGAGTCGATATTTTGTATACTAGTATAACTAGTATGGTAGTTGGTTTTATTGTAATGGACGTTTTCTTCAATTTCAATACATTTTTTCCTCGTGCATACAATCCCGATCCCAAGCCTGAAAAAAAAGCCGTGAGCGCATTCAGGCCATGGCCTGCTGCGTCACGGTTTTAAGAATCCCTTTCTGCTTAGGTATTCATCATGCATAAGGGGCAGAATTCTTCGCTTCTCCCCCTTGTCTGCTCTAGATTTATTTCAGCTCCGTCACGTTGCCGTCAATGCTGACGCTTTTAATGTCCATATCCCCCAGAAATACGAGGTTATTCTTGCTGTCCAGATTATACAGCCACTGAAATCCGCTCTTTGTGGTGCTTGTCGAGCTGGCATGAAGCTTCAGTTCTGATCCGTCCGCGGCGATGACCTTAACCTCCGGCGTATATTCCGGCAGTTTATCCAGCTCACCGTCGGTACGCTTGCCTTCGATGGCTACACCGATGGATGAAACACTAATGGTGTGGAGAGACAGTGCTTCCTTACCCTCATCAAGCGCCAGATTCAGACTTTGTTCTCTTTGTTTGCCCGGAGAAATGGTGAATTGCACATTCCAAGGGCCCTCAACGGCTTGGGTGTTGTCCGCTGACGTGATTCGATCGGCTGTGATCCGTGCCTTCAGCCCCTCGAGGTCATTCATCGCATCCATCTCAAACACGGCGACAAGCTTTTTGTTATCGTCAAGAAGCTGCTGCCCCACCATATAATTCACATTCTGCTCCGTTTTCAGTTCAAGTAGGGGGATCGAAACACCCTCAGGGAATGGCATGCCATCCTCTTTCATGAAACTGACCACCAAATAACCGCTGTTGCCGACATAAACTCCTTCTTCAACATTCATGGTTACCCCGGACGCTGTATCCGTCCCTTGTATGGGTGACCGTTCGTCTTCCGCAATGGACGCGGACTGACCGAAAAATTGCTTCAAGCTATCCATGTATTGGCTCGCAAAAGCGGTCGTGCTAAGTATCATAATCATCGCGGCAGCGATAACGATACTGGCTTTATATTTTTTCACTTTCCTGTTTTTAAACACCATCGTTTCCTCCTTTTGAATACGGTTCATCGCTCGGTTCTTGATCCGTTCCATACTGATCTGCTGCGTCAACTCGCGTTCCTCTTCCTCCGTAAGCAGGAGGTCCTCCAGCTCCTGATTGTCGATATTGGCCATGATATCTACAATTCGCCGCTTCACTTGCATCCATCCCCTTTCGCAATCGATTTGAAGCTTCACTCCTATAGACACGGTCTTTATAGAAATCCTACGGATTCTCCGTTTCATAATGGATGCGCAGTTTGTCCCTTGCCCGGCGGATCCGGGCGGTGACGGCTTTCTCCTGCATATTCAGCCGGCTTGCAATATCGCGGACTTTCTCTAAATAGAAATACCTGCGGATGAATATTTCGCGATCCGGTTCGCCCATCCCCTGTACCATGCCGCTTATCGTTTCCTTCTCCTGCCGTAGAATAGCCAGTGCCTCCGCAGAGGGACAAGAAACGGCGTCATCTTCCAATTCGGATTCAATGACCCGCTGCCTCTTTCGCAAGGCATTCAAGGTATGATTACGCGCGGCTATGGCCAGATAAGGCTTGAGACTATCTCCGCGCAGCATGATTTTGGGCCCGTCTGTCCACAGCTTGACCAGCACGTCCCCGGTGATTTCCTCCACATCGAAGGAATTAAACCGCCCACCTGCCACCTTAGCGACCACAGCGGCTATGTAGCGTGAATAGCGGTCAACCAATGTTTCAAAACATCGCGGATCTTTCCTCGCAAGCCCATCCAGCAATGTCTGATCCTCCATGGATCCTCCCCCCTTTATAATCATCTCTTTTGGTAGAACCAAGCCACAGATCCCGTGCTACTATATAAGACACCTTTAATTCCGGAAACCCTACACATCTTTTGAAAAAATAATCGTTTCGCCAAGCAAACCGATCGGAGCAGCTTTGCTTGGGGTAACGGCAAAAAAAGCCGACCCCATCGGATCGGCTTGTTCTACAAACGTATGATTTTATTGCAATTGCGGAGAAGCCTCGGATTGCTGTCTCGATATGATGAACAGCACGATCCAGATCAGCAGGAATCCAAGGAGCTGAGGCCCTGTCACGATTTGCTGGAATACAATCCAGTTAATCAGCACGCCCACCATGGGAAAACTCAGTTCCGCGAGTGTAGCCACAGAGGCTTTGGTCGTGGTTAACCCTTTATAATAAACCAGCAGGCTCAGGAGACCCGGCAGCAGTGCCTGACCGATCAGGTTCAGCGATACCAAGGCAAAGGCGCCTGTGCCCCATGCCGGCATATTCCAAGCTGCCCCTTCGCTCCAAGTAATGACGGTCAGGAGCGGCAGCGCAAGCACAAACCGCAGCGAGGTTACCGTCTCGTACTTCAGTTTGCCTACCATCAAGCGACCCATGACCGTTGAGCCGCCCCATAAGGCTGCAGCGCCTAAGGACAGGAGGCTCCCGACTTGAACAAACTCGTTCCAATGGCCGATCGGCAGGGTTAAGCCGAAGGTGAGCAGATACGTGCCTGCCAAGGCGATGATAAGCAGTATCCCGAAATGGCGCGGAAGCTTCTCTTTCAGAAGCAGGCTGGCCAGAATGATGGCAAACAGCGGCTGCAGCTTCTGCAGCAGCAGGACGGCATTCAGATTGCCGCTCGACAGCCCCATCGTGAACAATACGGTAGCCAGTGCCGAACCGCCCCAGGATATAAACAGCAGCGCGCCGACATGATTCCAGCCAAGGCTCTTTAGTTCCTCCCGGTTCTTCCACAATACAGGAATTGCAATCAAGGAAATAATGATATGTTCAAGCAAAACGATCTGAGCCGAAGTCAGATTCTTGAGCAGAATAACCCGAAATAACGGGTCAACGCCCCACAGGGCGGCCCCCAAAACAACGAGCCAGAACCCTCCTTTAAAACGTCGACTTGCCTGTGCGTCGGAACCATAAGGTTTCACCTTGATCCCGGTATTCATATTACTCATCTTGCCCTCTCCTGTCTTGAATACGGAGGTCTTACTAGCAGAAAGCCCCCGTCATCGGCATGGCCGACATATACGGGGGCTGATCAAATAAGCCTGCGTCGAATGGAATTTTTCGCATTCACGGCAAACTCATCTTTGATCTTCTCCCATCCGGACTTTACCGTCGGCCTTGGAATTGCACCAAGTCAGTCGCTCATTCATGTTGCAAACTGAACGCAGCGAGTCGCGGGCTGAGGCTCGTTCGCGAAGGAACAGAGCCATCACCGCCGGTCAGGAATTTCACCTTACCCCGAAGATCCATATTCATGTTTTATTTTGGTCTTGCCATTAAACCGATTGACCGATAATTCCTATAAGCTTAGTTGATGTATTGAAATTATAACATGAATCCTTTCATGTAAATACATCTATTTTCAAAATAAACGAAATTACACATGAACACAATGAAAAATCTCACGTTCAACCAAGACTTACTGAAAATTATACAGCAAGTATCAATTTGTTACCAGCATGATTTTTTACCATTTCCTTGCGCCTATCTTAAATAACTTCCGGCTTGAATAGCAGCCACTCCTGCTTGAAGATTCAGCAGGCCCAGCGCTTCCTCGGTATTAAGGCTCATTCCGCCCCCATGAGGCTTAGATAACAACCGAGAAGCACTTTCTGCAGCTGTTTCCTCCGATTGCTTCGTCTCACTCAGCAATACTTTGCTTGCAATATGTATATTCAGATTCAATGCGCATGAACTCACATCCTTATCCAATCGTTATCAGGTCGTTATTTCCATCCCTTATTAAAGGTCTCGGAAGCCTGAGCACTTCACTTTAACCGGTCGCCATCTGCCTGAGTACGCCAAAAGACCGCCCTTAAGGTTTCAATCCACCTTAAGGACGGTCTAATCGCATGAAATGCTATCCTGCTTCGATCAGTTCATAAACTTCAACGCTGCCAAAGTACGCTTCAGCACAAGTGCTGCTTGCGCTCGTGTGACCGAATCGAGTGCTCCGAAATTGCCTTGGTTGTCACCCTGCACGATGCCTTGCTTAGTAAGACTGGCCACATGGGCGGCCGCCCAAACCGGAATGGATGCCTGATCCTTGAATCCGGCAGCGGCATTCGCGCCCTGATTGGATAGGTCTGCCGGATTCACCGCCTCCATGGCCCGGGTGATCATTACAGCCATTTCCGCTCGGGTCATGCTGGCATTCGGCGAGAAGGCACCGCCGTTTCCGCCCTCGATTAAGCCGTAGCGCGAGGCTGCGCCGATCTCGCCGGCATACGCGGAATGATCCTGAACATCCTTGAATGCACCGCTCTCGATGACCGGGCTGAGCCCCATCGCACGGACGAGCATGGCCGTAAATTCAGCTCGCGTGATCGCCTTGCCCGGTGCATAGGAGTCCGCGTTGACTCCGTTCACGAGCAGCTTGGAAGCCATGGATTCGATTTCCGATTGCGCCCAGTGGCCGTCAAGATCCGCAAACGTCTTCTTGTACTGCAGCAGCGCATAAACGCCGTTTCCGGCATGCTTGACTTCAATCGCTGCTTTACCGTTCCATGTCGTCCTTACGGCCGGTACAAACCGGAAAGTACCCGCAGCTTCGTCATAAATGACGGCAGCAACCGAATCCGGGTTCATCCCAGCCGGCAGCGGCATGATACGGCTGATGACGCGCTTCCCGAAATCCTTCAGTTCCTGCTCTGCGCCAGGCGCTCCAACCGCTGCGCCGAACCGCAGTCCTCCATTCGCTGCCAACGAGGCGCCCATGGAAGAGGCCTTGCTTGTCATAGCATCCGCTACCTTGCCTGCTGCCGGAGCCACCGACACCTTCACCTGGATGCCGCCGGACCCCTGTGCAGGCTCCAGAGCTTCATCCAGAGGCAGTGCCGTTATCGGAAGACGGATGGCTCCGAGTGCGGTCTCCAGCACCAGGGTTGCATTCGGATTCCGTTCCATGGCCTGCTTCAAGCCTGCTGCCGGAAGCGACAGCTCCGCGGCACGGTTCAATTCAGGAGCCCGAATAATCAGTTCCTGCTGCCCGTTCGAGGACAAGCCGGTCACGGCCTTTTTCCACGCCTCTTCCTTTACCGTAATGCGGTCCATCGTTCCGCTTGCAGCAGCACTAATATTCAAATTGCTGCCTGTCATCACGTTTGGCTCGGATGCATTTCCGCCAGTAGCAGGAGGATTAGGCTGCGTTGTCGGCGGCATTACGGAACCGCCCCCCGACCCGCCTGATCCTGATCCAGGAGAAGAGCCGTCGCCAGGATTCGCCGGCTTCTTCTGCTCCGTAATTCGGCCCTCGACCTTCGGCGATACCTTACCGCCCAGCTTGTTCACATATTCCATGAAAATTTCATAATCCGGGTAACCCAGATCCTCGTTGTATTTCCCTTCGGCAATCGCATCGGCAAAGGATTTATATCCATCTCCGCCCTTGGCTACAAAGCTGTTCGTTGCCATCCGGTACGATTCGGTCAATACCAGAGGTTTGTAGCTTCCGTCCTTCATGATCTGTACGTCGAACACTTTATCTCCTGCCGGTGCGCTAGGATCCCACTTGAATTTCATCCCGGCGATTTGCGGGAACTTCCCTGGCAGATCCGCCAGTTTGGCACCGCTTATTCCGTTTTCCAGCCCGTCTTTCAGCTGCTGTCCGGTGACGTCCATAACAAACAGCGTATTTCCGAAAGGCATCACCGTACGCAGCTCGCCCATCGTAATATCACCTTCATCAATCGCGGCGCGGATGCCTCCGCCATTCGTGAGGGCAATATCGGCGTTTTTTAGCTCTTTGGCTTTAGCCAGCATGCCGTCGGCAATCAGATTGCCCAGGTTCGTCTCCTTGGAGCGGACATTCTCGCGTTTGCCGTCAAGCTCGACTCCGGCAATGCCGATAACCTGCTTCATCAGTTCTTCCAATTCCGCTTTGTAAGGAGCCAGCATGTCCTTCGCTTGCGTGTCTTCCTGGACCGTGTTGTCTACCGGAATCAGCTTCCCGCCAAGTTCGCCGTCTCCCACGAGAACAACGCCGTTTTTATCAAACTGCAGATCTACCCGGCCGAGGAACTTGCCCCATTCATTCGCTTGAACGATGACGGTAGGGGTATGATGCTGACTGTCCGTCACCACTTCCGGCGCGTTTAGCGTCGTATGGGTATGACCTCCGACGATGAGGTCGATGCCTTCGACGGCTTCGGCCAGCGCCAGATCTTTAGCGTACCCCAGGTGGGAGAGGGCGATGATCTTGTCTAGCCCCTCCTTCTCCATCGCCTCAACGGTAGCCTGAGCCGAGGTCACCGCGTCACGGAAGACCACGTCTTTACCAGGGCTGGAGGTTTCCGCGGTATCTTCGGTCGTTAAGCCGAACACCCCGACCTTCTGGCCGTCAACCTGCAGTGTCACGTATGGGTATACCCCGCTATTTGCGGTTGTCTTGGGCTGATCGGCATCGATAACCGCCGGCTTGTTAATCAGATGTGAAATGTTAGCGTCGCGGCTAAGATCCACGTTCGCGCTGACGAGCGGGAAATGCGCCTTGCTCACGAAATCAGCAAGCGTCTTGGTGCCTTGATCGAATTCATGATTACCGAACGTCATCGCGTCATAACCCATATAGTTCATGAAGGCCAGATCAGCCAGCCCAAACCATTTGGTGAAATACAGATCGCCGGAAAAGACGTCCCCAGCATCCAGCAGCAGGCTGTTTCCGCCTTCGCTGCGGATCTCATGAACCAGCGTAGCCCGTCTGGCCACTTCCGCCAGATGCGCATGGGTATCGTTGGTATGCATCACTGTTAACTTCCACGGTTCTCCATCCGGCGAACCGTCCGTTACGTTAACCGACACTTCCGCCGAACCGTAGCCATCCTTGCTCAGGACGGTAATCACGGCTTGACCTGCGGATACCGGCGTAACCAGGCCGTTCTGGTCCACGGCGGCTACCGTTTCGTCGGTGGAACTCCAGGCCAGCTCGGCCGATCCGCCCTGAACCGGCTCAACGTTTGCTTGCAATGGTTCCGGGGACCCGCCCGTTTTCAACGTGAGCGAAGGCTTATCCACCGTAATTTTGGTCACCTGAAGCTCCAGCAGCACCACCGTTCCGCTAACTTCATTCGCAACCAGCAGCAGCGGACGTCCTGTTGGGCTGTCCGAAGCCGGAATAAAGTCCAGTCCCTCCGGTCCGGAATCCGATTGGATGCCTACGTTGAAATCCCGCGAGTTGAAGTAGTTCAGGAACGCCGGAGCGGCTGGATCCGTTACGTCATAGGTCATGACGCCGCCAATGCGCTCCAGTCCGACAAAAGCCAGCGTCTTCTGTCCGACCTTGCCCACGGCAACATATTCCGGCTCCGGGCCTTTCTTGGCGCTGCGGCTGTCCAGATCGGTTTTGTCATTGCTTGCATTGAAATGATTCGGCAAGCGCTCGGCCGTAATCTTCTCGAAATCACTCCCGCTGTCGTATGCCTGGGATAAATCCGCCGCATTCCAGATGGAGAAGGAACGCCCCCCGTACAGATACAGCCCTTCATTGCCCATATCGCTCGCAACTTCAACCTTGTCATAGGTTGTCCCTTTGCCAGCCAGGAATTGGGCTGCCGGCGACGATGGATCCAGATTGGATTTCATTTTGCCGATGTCGCTTTCGTTGCTTCGGTCATCCCAGCCGGTAGCGTCCCCTTCGTTCGCGGACAGGATATACTGATGCCCGTTCACGCTGTAGGTCGCAATTCCGTCCGGCATATACATGCCGTAAAAAGGAACATTCTCAAACTTGATTTGTCCATCCTTCAGCAAATCGAGCTGATTCTCCGATTGATTGAAATCCTTATATCCGAGTCCCCGGACCGATTGAATTCGCTTCGAGGCGATATCGACCACGGCTATCGCATTGTTTTCCTGCAGGGCCACGTACGCTGTCAGCTCGTCCTCCGACAATGCGATGTATTCGGGCTCCAGATCATGGACGGCATCGTTTTTCGTTCCGGTGCTGCGAATTTGACCGTCCGCTTCCACATTCCCGCGGATATGCACCCGATCGTCAATGATCGACGGGTCATCGAACTTCAAATGGCTTACTTCGCCAGCCAAAGCATCGATAATCGTGATGCTTCCTTCCGGATCCGGGGCGGTCTCCGTGCGGGGCTCGCCTTCATCCGCCGTCAGGATATAACGGCCATCGGACGTGTACTTGACCATATCCGGCTGGACGCCGGTTTCATAGGATCCGATCAATCCGCCGTCATAGTCGAGCACCAGGACCTTGCCGGCTTTCGTATGATCCCGCTCCTGAACGGCAACCGCGACCTGCTTCGTCTTGGTGTTGATATCCACGCTGGTCAAATCTCCATACAGGAAACCGCCCGTGTTCGCCAAATCTTCTACATGGATCTGCTTGTCCTTAACCAAGCTGCCATCGGCGCCTAGAGACACGATTTCGAGGCTGGCCGGCTGGGTCGATCCGTTAACCAAATAGAGCTTCCCGTTATCTTTGTTGTATTTTACAATCTCCGCTACGCCGCCATCCTTGTTGGAAGTACCTACGGAATAATGTCCGATCATCTTCATGGCCAGCTTGTCGGCCACAGGTGATGGACGCTTGCCCAAAATTTGCAATTTCACAACCGATTGGGCCGTAGCAGGTAAGGCTGCACTATCCTGCACCGTTACCTCAACCGTATGCTCGCCCTCTTGCCCAGCCGCAGGCGTACCTGAAATGGCTCCCGTATCAGAAGCGAGGGTCAAGCCTGCCGGTAAACCTGTCGCCGAGAACGTATACGGCGCTTGTCCGCCATATACATCTACGGTGACCGCATACGGCTCATCCGCATATGCATCCGGAAAGATCATATCGGTAATGCCCAAATCCACGGCAGCTATGGCTGCATCTTGTGATGTCGTCTCCATACTGGCGGTCTGGAGCAATTCCTGCCCCTCGCCAGCATACACGCTGCCCCCCGAAAACAGAGAGGCCATCGTGATTTCCGCTGCCATCAACAGCGAGACTACTTTCATGCTTTTATGCTTCAACTCCATATCCCCTCTTCTACCTTATTTACATTCAAGTGTAAGGAGGAAGTGTTAACGGATGCTCAATATCAGTCGCGGTTTATGTAAAATGGCTGCCAAGCAACAAAAAAAAGCCCCGACCTCCAAGTCGGGCTTCCCAGAGCAGCAGCTGCATTCGAGCTGGTGGCTTGCTTATTCTTTTCTTTCATATGTATTCTGGAATCCTGCTTATAACATGCGCCAGCCTCGGATCATCTCACACTTCAATCAAAAACCCCGAAATGCCGCATCGTTGCAACCGTGATCAGGATGAACCACCGAATGAGAATGATCCCCCAAACGATAAGAAGACCTTGGAACAGCCGCTCAACCATCCATTCGATCTTCTTGTTTGACGTATACCTGCGCCTCTGCTTAAAAAACCACGCCGCGAACCCTTTGGGAATATCGCTGAAAGTCGTCTTTGGCTCCATTGGCTGCAATCCTCCTCCATTATCTATCGATTTGTATGTCGGATATATAACGCAAGTCTTCGGTTGAACACGTTTCTTATGCATGAAACAGGATCCTGAACAAAATCTTCAAGATCGCATAGATGAACCCGACGAACCATTGAAGAATGAAGAAGGCCCATATAAGTAAAACGATTCTAAAAATGATGTCCACAATCCGTTCGACCTTCTTATTTGAAGTATATCTTCGCCGCGGCTTCAAAAACCAATGAGCAAGCCCCTTGAAGGCACCTAATACGGTTAACACCATTCTCACCCGGCGATTCTCCTCCTCCATGTTCGTTTCCCTTAGTTTGTTTGTTATAAGCTTACTTCGATCTTATCACCCCTTTTGGGATTTCACCAATTGAATAAAAAAACGCGATCCGGGAATCTCCCCGAATCGCGCCCTCGCTTTACATATCTTGCGTTTACTCCGCCTGATAGCGCTCATATGCGGCCTGGTAAACTTCCATGTACCGGTCCAGACCCATTTTGTTGAGCGTGTTCACATACTCTTCCCATTGGCTGAACGAGGCCGAGCCGTTCACGAATTTCGCTTCCATTTCCTTCACGTAATCCTCGATATCTTTACCGATCGAGGTCATGACGTCCGTTTCCTCCAATGTAAAGTTAAAGTTGTACAGGATCTCCTTCACGGCATACGGCTCTGCCTTTTCGGCAGCAGCCATGGCGTTAGGACGCGTCTCCGAAGCTTTGAACCATTTCTCCCGCACAAAGCCCGGATAGCTGCCCCCAAGCCAAGTGAAATTCTTGGCCAATGCCTGATCCTGCGTTAATCCGTTTGGATTCTCCGTAATCTCTTTCACATATTCCAACTGACCGTCCGTGTTCTTCGTGTAAGTCTCTCCTTCTTTACCCATGAAATAGAATTGGGCTCCCTCATCCCCGTAGAAATAATCCATCCAACGGATCGTGGCTTCCGGATTCGGGTTCTTATCGGTAATCGCAAATGCACCTACGTGAACCATCGGCACTTTGACGTGGGAATAGAGCTGGTCTCCGTGCGGTCCCTTAAGCGCCCCGAGCCCGATGTATTCTTTACGTCCCATGACCATCTCCGGATTCGGCACGATCGTGGCACCGAGCAGGCCCTCCTGCCCTTTTGCATTCAACGCGCCGCCTTCAATCGTGAAGATCTCTTTATCGAGCAGCCCTTCCTGGTGCAGCTTGTTGACGAATTGAAGCATTTCCTTGTACTCCGGCAAGGCCTTGGTAAAGCGCAATTTCCCAGTGTCCGGATCGACATCCACCAATTTATGGCCAAGTCCGCTCGTGCCAAGTCCCCAAGAGCCTTTCAAATGATCGATGATCCCGGTAATGCCTGTGGAGGAGAAAGGAATCTCGTCATGCTGTCCGTTGCCGTTCAGATCGGTTTCCTTGACCGCCTTCAAATAGGCATAGAATTCTTCGGTCGTCTGCGGTTCTTTCATCCCGAGCTGATCGAGCCATTCCTGATTAATCCATATCGGGGTGCCAATCAACATGGAGAGCAGTTCTGGATCATAAAAAGAAGGCAGGGAATAGATATTGCCGTCCGGCATCGTCAATCCTTTTCGAATATCCGGGTACTGATCCATCAGCTTTTTGAAATTCGGAGCATATTGATCGATCAGATCGTTCAGCGGTATAAATACTCCTTGCTCCCCATAGCGGGTCAATTCGGCGGAGCTGACCCTTGCGGAATAGAACACATCCGGATAATCCCCGCCTGCAAGCGCCAAGTTCCGCTTCTCGGTCAGCGTATCGAATGGAATGAGGTTCCAGGTCACATTTACATTCGACATTTCTTGGTAGGTTTTCCATACAAGGGTTTCCTCGAATTTGCTTCCGTTCGTTGGCGACTTCCCTGTGAAAAACGTAAGGTCGAGGGGCTCGTTCACAATCGGCATTCCGGTCTCGTTAAAATTTGCCTGCGGCGTTTCGCCCTTATCGGCTGCGCCCTCCCCGCTCTTGCTTCCACAACCAGCCAGCAATCCGGCGGCCAGCACGGCAGCCAATGTAAGCGAAGTCCATTTTTTCATCACCATAAATTTCATATCCCCCTCATCGATTGTCCGTAATCAACCTTTAATTGCACCAATCATAACACCCTTCACAAAATACTTTTGCAGGAACGGATACAGCAGCAGCATCGGCAGATTGGTCACGATGACCGCCGCATATTTGATCGCTTCCGCATCCATCAGGCTGCGTGCCAGTGAATCATCGCTGATATCCACCATCTCCTGCATTTGCCCCTGAACCAGAATTTCACGCAGGAACAGCTGCATCGGATAATTCGCACGGTCTGACAAGTAGATCAGTGCGCTGAAATACGAATTCCAGTGGCCCACGGCATAGAACAGCACCATCACGGCCAGAATCGGACCGGATAACGGCAGGACGATGCGCCATAGCACCCGCATGTTGGAAGCTCCGTCAATAAACGCCGCCTCCTGCATCTCCTTCGGAATGGAGCTCTGGAAGAAGGTCCGCATAATAATGATGTTCCACACGGATACGGCCGAAGGGATAATAATGGCCCAAATCGTATCCAGCATCCCTAGTTCCTTCACCAGCAAGTAATTCGGGATCATTCCCCCGCTGAAGAACATGGTGAATACGATGATCGCCGTAAAAATGCCGCGGCCGTTAAAATCGGCTCTAGACAACGGATAAGCAGCTGCGATCGTCATCAGTACATTCAAGGCCGTTCCTGTCGTCGTATACAGCAGCGTGTTCATGAATCCCCGCATGAGATCCGAGTTGGCAAATAATCGTTCGTAACCGACAAACGACAATTCCTTCGGCCATAACCATACTTCCCCCCGCATCACCGTTTCCGGGGCGCTGATGGAAGCAATCAGAACAAAAAATAAAGGATAGAGCACAAGGAGCGTAATAAATGATAATATAATGTAAATAAATACTCCGGCTATTCGTTCACTGCGGCTTTGCGGCATATGCCATCCTTCCTCCTTACCATAGGCTGTTCTCGCTGACTTTTCGGGCAATCCGGTTTACGGTAATCAGCATGATAAAGTTGACGATGGAGTTAAACAGGCCGACCGCAGCCGAAAAGCTATACTGGGCGCCCAGTATGCCGCTCCGGTATACGTTCGTGGCGATGACATCGGACGCTTCCATATTAAGCGAATTTTGCATCAGGAAGATCTTCTCGAAGCCGACGCCAAGAACGGAGCCGATGTTCAGAATGAGCAGAATCGTCATCGTGGGCGCGATCCCCGGCAGATTGATATGCCAGATTCGCCGGAGCCAGCCCGCACCATCCACCTTGGCCGCCTCATGCAGCTGCGGGTCGATCCCGGCGAGTGCCGCCAAATAGATGATGGAGCTCCAGCCCATGCCCTGCCACACGCCGGACCACACATAGATGCTCTTGAACCAGGAGGGCTCCGTCATGAATGCAATCGGCTCTCCGCCGAAGGAGGTGATAATCAAATTGACGAGGCCGCTTACCGGCGACAGGAACATCATGATCATTCCGACAACAACGACCGTGGACAAGAAATGAGGTGCATAAGTTACCGTTTGTACAAATCGGCGGAACCGGCCCGATCTGGCTTCATTAATCATTAGGGCCAGAATGATCGGAATCGGAAATCCGACCGCCAGCTCATATAACCCGATACCCATCGTATTTTTAATAATGCGCCAGAAATAAAAGCTGTCAAAAAAGCGTTCAAAATGTTTGAAGCCCACCCATGGGCTATCCATGATCCCTTTGTTAGCCATAAAATCCTTGAATGCAATCTGGACGCCATACATGGGTACATAATGAAATACAATGAAGTACAACAGAACCGGTGCAAATAAAGCGTATAGCTGCCAGTTTCTGCGCATCTGCATCATGGTTCTTCGCCAGACACTTTTCCTTTGAATTTTTGAATGCGCTTCCACGTTGCTTAGCTGACGTTGCAAAATCGGCAATCCCCTCTCTTTCGTCTATGCGTCTCCTTTGTGTCCCAAGGTCCACGTCTGCATCATAAACGACCCGAACGCATGAGGGGTATTGACCATTTTAATGATGTCTTGCCTTTCATTGGATGGAAGGGCGGAAGCCGCGTTTTCCTAAAGCAATGCTTAAAATCTAAAATATTGACTATCCCATTTTTACGAAAGATTAACACGATTCGGGCACATTCCTTAATACTTGTCCTATATAATGTTATGAAACCTGGAACGTCAGAAAAATACAAAGGGGGGAAGACTGTGAATTGGATCCGGCATAAAAGCCACAGTGTATTCTTTAAAATTTTTCTGAGCTTTCTGGCCATCATCGTGTTATTCGGATTGTTCTATGCGGTTATCTTCCAGCTCTTCAAGACCAGCCTGCAAAAAGAAATCATCGATAACAGCCAACGGTCGGTTCACGATACGGCAGAACGGTTCAACAACCAATTCAGCAGGCTGCAGGTATTAATGTTCGATATATATAACCAGTCCGAATTAATCGGCTTCAATAATCAGCTTCGCCACCAGACCGGAAACGAAGTCAATTACTTGAAGGCCCGAGATGTGATGATGCAGATGCGGAGCGATATCTATAACCCGCTGTTCTTTCTGGAGGACACCCTGATTTATCTTCGCGAGTTTGATTTTGTGCTCAGCAAATCCGGGAGCGGCGATGCTGCCTATATGTTCAATCGTTCCTATACGAGTCCGATGTACCCTTATTCGTTCTGGAACGGTTATACGGGCGATCCGGAATCCTTCAAGCTCCTCCCTGCTTCAACCTATCGAATCAACAACGATTTGTCCGAGAAAACGCTGATGCCTTTTGTTTACAAGCAGCCGGACAGTCCATATGAGGTCATTGCCCTCATCGATATCGATAAGGCCGCCCAATCCTTCTTCGGCGAGTCGAACGATCGCGCGCTTGCCATTCTGAATGCCGAAGGGCAAGTGCTGTATACGCTGGGCTCCATGGACCAGGATCAGCTGCCGCCGTTCGAGGCCGGTCAAAAAGCCGTGCTGGAGGATGGAACCTACTATTTTGCGGAAGCCGGATCCGACGGATTGACCTATGTCTCGGCCGTGCCTTACAGCCATGTCTCTTCCCAGCTGAGCCGGTTAACCGGCGGTTTGCTGCTTATTTTCTGCCTATCGCTCGGGGTAGCGCTTGCTGCATCCTATTTCCTCAGCCGACGGCTGCATAAGCCGGTGAAGCAGATCCTGACGACCGTGCTGAACAGAGCCAGCAGCTCGGCGATGCCGGAAACCGGCAGCGTCACGGAATACGACCTGATCCAGAACCGCATTCAGGAGCTGTTCCGGGAGAAGGAAGAGATTCGGGACCGCATGAACAAACACAAGTCCGTCCTGACCAGTTACTCTTATATCAGTCAGCTGAAGAGCATTAATACCGATATTAGCGAATGGGAGGATTTCCTGTCGGATGACGGAAGCTTCATCGTGGTTCTGTACCATATCCGGTTCCGGATGAATCCGGTCTATGAGCTTCCCCTCCAAACCGATCAGGCCGTCCGCCATATGCTGGAGCATATTCATCTGATCACGGCCGAGCGCTATCCGGGCTCCCATACGTTCCAGATCGAGAAGAACGAGATCGTCTCCATCTTCAAACGGGAGGAAGCGGCCCGCCTGGAGGAATTGCTGCTGGAGATCAAGGGCATGTTGAATGAGGAGAAGGAATTGTTCCTGGTCACGATTGCGGTCAGCTCCCAGGTAAGCGATTCGTCCGAATTCAATCAAGCCTACCATCAGGTCAAAGGATTGGCTGCGCAGGCTCCGCTGCTCGAGGAATCGCAGATCGTGACCACGCAGCGGGTACTCCCTACCACCGTGAGCCTAAGCCCGCCGCAGGAAAAAGGGCTGCTCGACGCACTGCAATCCGGCAGCGACGGCCGCTCCCTGCAGATCATCGACCAGGCGCTTGAAGCCATGCAGCGCAAGGAGGCCGGCATCGCGCAATTTCGTTTCTTCGCCGATTCCGTCGCTTCCAAAATTCTAAGTTTTATGGAGATGGCCCAGATTGACAAAACCTCCGTCCAATCCTTGAAGCAGTGGAGCGCAAGATTGGCGGAATGCCATTGTTTATCTGATTACCAAGGCGTATTCCGTCAGCTCGTCGAAGCCTCCTGTGCCCTCATCCGCAAGAAAAAGGATACCGGGGAAGAGCCGCTCATCGCCATGTTCATGAACATTGTCCATAACCAGTATGCCGATGATCTGTCTCTCGACTATCTGTCAGCCAAGCTGAACCTGTCGAGCGCCTACCTCTCCGTTTATATCAAGGAGAAGACCGGTCTCAACTTCAGCGATCACCTCCTCGGCATCCGCATGAACAAAGCGAGGGAGCTGCTGGCGTGCACCGACCTGACCGTCAATGAGATCAGCCAGCGCGTAGGCTATCTCAACATTACCTCCTTCAACCGGACATTCAAGAAGGCCGTCGGCATGACGCCGGGCGCATACCGCAGGCAGCATGTGGTGCAGACCCATGCGAGCGGATCCTGAGAATACGGTAACAAAAGAAAACCTTCTCTTTCTCGGCATGGACCGGGCGTATGCCCGGCCGGTATCCCGGAAGAGAAGGTTTTTTTGCGTTTCATTGTTCACTCACACGATGGAGGTAACCGAATCTGTATCTAGTCGGCCTTTATGGTCTGTTCCGTCTGTATTTGGCTCTTGCGTCCTCTCAGCTTCCCAGACGCGAATAACGCTTTGTTCCACCTGGACAACCCGAGCAGAACCCGGGCATCTACGAGCCGGTAAAACCAATGGGTCACCGCGGCGATAACCGCAAACGTGAGAATCGTGGTAAGCAGCACGCGGGGACCATAACTCAGAAACGGGCTGAGTTGCAGAAAGACATAGCTCCCGAACGAGCAAATCACCGTAAAGTGTACGAGGTACAGCGAGAACGAGATTTTACCCAAATAAGCAAAAAACCGATGGCTGAATATCGACTGCATACGGCTTGAATGCAGCAGCACCGTTAGGATCAGGAATGATCCGATTACATGATAAAACACAAAGAAATCGAAATTGGGAGCCCCCCATTGGAGGACCGAATATACCGTTCCTTGCGGTGCAATGTAAGGATAGGAGCCTAAGTAAATACCGGCGCAGAGCAGCAGAAGCTGGATCCAGGACCGATGGATAAGTGCCGGCCGCTCCCTCCCGTTGTTCTTTACATCGCTTAACAGCATGCCCAGGACGAATCCCAAATAGTAGGAATCGATGAATAAACAGATGAGGATTGCATACACGGCATAACGAATCCGATGGCGGCCGCAAACAATCAGAAAAACGAAGATCATGAACGAACCGAACAGCTCGTACGTCATCGTCCACAGCACGGGATTGTACTGCGAGCCATAGGTGAAAAAGGTATGCAACAAGCTTTCCTTCAGCATGACCAGCAGATTGGCGTCGGCGGCAAACGGATCGGGCATCGAAGATAACGTCATCCCGCGTATATTGTCATAAGCTCCGAGATCCAATACGAGGATCAGATAAGCAAGGAAAACGGATGCCAAGGCCGGCAAGGCCAGGCGAAAATAGCGGCGGATGGCGGAAGAATAAACGATGAACCTGTCCCCTGTTCCAAAAAAACGATAGCTGAGCACATATCCGCTGAGCACAAAAAACAGACAGACGGAGAAGTTGCCGTTAAACAGCAGATTGAACGGCGTTCGCGCGGCAATCCCCTCAAAAGCGAAATGCTCGATCTCCTCCCTCCCCTCAAAAACCGACGGTGCAAACACTTGAAAAAAATGAGATACCACCACGATCAAGGCGGCAAGCCCTCTCAAGCCGTCCAAATATACGATTTTCATAAACAACCCCACGTTCCCCTATGAAATAGGCTGATAATGTAACCTATAATTCTTAGGGAGGAAGAGGAATTCTGTACACGATCCGGATGTTTTAGGGATAATCATGTTTAAGAAAATGGCTGCCACATAAAATGAAAGCGTTTTCTTAAACTAAGGAAAATCATAGGGGAGGGAAAAAATTTGAGTATTTATTGGAGTCAGGTCGATATTGAAGAACTAACGGGATCAGGTGTCGTTTATTTTAACTCAAAGATGGAGATGTTGGAAGGTCTTCCATGCAAAATGTATAAATTGACCTATCAGCAGAGCCTATGGACGCATTGCCATGATTATTTTCAGATATGGTATGTGGCAAAAGGCGCTTTCCTGCACACCGTCCAACAACAGGTATACGAGATACGCAAAGGCGATATTTTTGTTATTCCTCCATTTACTCTGCACAGTGTAAGCATTTCACCCGATGAGGACATCGAAATTTACGGATGCGAATTCATGCCCTCCTTCGTGAACGAGAGATTTCAGGAACAGCCGACAGAACATGCCTTTTTCGATGTGGCCTTTCTGGAATACTTTCTGCGCAAGGAAATGAACGCCCAATCCCAAATCACGCTGGACAGCGTGACCGACGTAACGGTCCGAAATGTCCTGAAGGATATGCTGATCGAATACGAGAGACGCACCCCTTTTTTTCAAATCTCGCTCAAAGCCAAGCTGCTTGTGCTTCTCTCGATTCTGGCACGGCAGGTCAACGGCGAGCTGCTGCGTGAAGGATTCGAGAAATCGGAGAAATACCGGGAAATCATGACGAGAGTCGTTGATCACATCCATAACCACTACCAGGAAGATATGAATTTGAATGATCTATGCAGCCTATCGAATTTATCAAGGTCCACGTTCTGCATCCTCTTCAAAGAATGGACAGGCAAAACATTCAACCGTTATCTCACCGACCTGCGGATTCTGCAGGCCATGATGATGCTGAAGCAGCCGGAGTTATCCGTAACGGATGTTTGCTACTCCACCGGATTTAATGAACTCTCCTATTTCTGCAGAATCTTCAAAAAGTATACGGGCATCTCTCCCACCGACTTTCGTAAACAAGCGATGAAATAGAGTGTTCAAAGCCATACGATAATCCTATTTTTGAACACGATAGTGAAATGAAATGATTTTTTTACATGCTACGATATCCATAATTCTTGCAAATAACTGGATCAGGGCCGGTTGTTTAGTCAACTGTGTTGGGGAGGGAATTGATAGAACTTCGATGAATGACGTTGCACGATTGTACACGATTGCTCAAGGGGAGGAAGAGGAATGAAGAAGAAATCTTGGATCTGGAGCCTTATTCTATTGTTCTCTATCGTAACAGGATGCTCGGGCGGTAATGCGCCCCAAGCGGGCAGTGATGCTGGTGACAAGCCATCCGATAATCCGCCTGCCCAGGATGCCGTAACACTCGACTTCTGGTACGGATGGACCGGACCGGAAGCGGAAGCGTTGGAAGCGTTGATTGCCAAGTGGAACAGCGCCAATCCCGACATTCAAGTGAAGGGGTTATCCCAAAGCGATTACCAGAAACAGCTTACCGCGATCACCGGGGGCAATCCTCCGGACATCGCATCCCAATTCGGACAAAATGTCGTGCCGTGGGGACTCCGTGGCGCCATGATGCCGCTGGATGATTATATAGCGAAGGACGGCGTCGATCTTAAGGATTTCGTGCCGGCTGCCCTAAGCACTTCCCAGCATGAAGGCAAGACGTATGCAATCCCGACGGCCATGCACGTGTCCATGCTGTTCTACAACAAAGATATTTTGCAGGAAGCCGGTTATGACGGTCCGCCGGAAACAATAAGCGATTTGAAAGAGTATATCAAGAAGCTGAGCGTCGTCGAGGATGGAGGCCGCCTCCAGCGGCTCGGATTGTGGCCGGGCATGGATGCGTATACGTTCAGTTATGCCTTTAACGGATCGTTTTATGATGAAGCAGCGCAGCAGGTGACGCCTGATCATCCGGGGATCCAATCGGCCATCAAGCTCTCGAAGGAGATCTGGGATCAATACGGTTCCGATAATCTGGACCGATTCTCCTCCGGGCTCGGCCAATACATGTCGGCACAGAATCCGTTCTTCTCGGGCAAATATGCGATGACGATTGACGGAGAATGGCTGCCCACCTTCATCAAGCAATACTCGCCTGATCTGAACTACGGCATAGCTCCCATTCCTTATGATGAGAACAACCCGGAACTTAAAAACTCCGGAAATGTAACTACCAGCGTATTCTATATTCCGAAAGGCGTCAAAAACCCGGACGCTTCCTGGAAATTCATCAAATGGATGACCGAGCCGGAGCAAATGGCTGAGTTTACGGCTGCCCTCGGGAATCTCCCGACGCGAAATTCGGCCTTCTCCAACCCACTCTATGAGGATGTGCCAGGGTTTAAGGAATTCCTCGACTATTCGGGGAGCGAAAACCTGAAGTCCTTCCCGGCTTCTTCCTACGCGAACGAGTACATGACGGAGTTCAGCGCGCAATATGACGCTATTCTCCGAGGCACCGTCAGCATGCAGGAAGGCTTGGACAAGGTGAAGGCCAAGATTCAGCCGCTGGTGAAATGATGAACCAAGCAGGCTCTGTCCAATGCAGCGATGGGTTGGGCGGGGCCGCTGCCTAAATATCTTGAAGCGGAAGGAGAATCGCGAAGATGAGAGTCTCCACAGCAAATCAACGAAAGCCCGTGTCAGGCTGGTCCAGGAAGGAGCGTCATTATGTGTATCTTGGCCTGGCGTTCGCCTCTCCTTGGATCATCGGGTTTCTGGCTTTTACCGTCTATCCGTTCTTCGGTTCGCTCTATCTGAGTCTGACCGAATACGATTTATTCAGCCCTCCCCAGTGGGTGGGGCTACAGAATTACGAGCAAATCCTGGCGGATGACCGCTTCTATAAGTCGCTCGGCAACACCTTTTTCATGGCGTTCATATCCGTGCCGATCACGCTGGCTGTCTCACTGTTGATAGCCGTGATGCTCAATTTCAAAGTGAAGGGGATCAATTATTACCGCACCATCTTCTACCTTCCGTCCGTCATACCGATCGTTGCAAGCGCTCTATTGTGGACATGGATGCTGAACCCCGACTTCGGGTTGGTTAACATGGCACTTCGCACCCTGGGTTTAACAGACCCGGCGTGGCTGCTGGATCCCCGTTATACGAAGCCGTCCCTTATCCTGATGAGCCTGTGGGGCTCGGGTGCGGGCGCTTTAATCTTCCTGGCTGCCCTCCAGGGCGTGCCAAGGCAATATTATGAAGCGGCTCAGGTGGACGGAGCAAACTGGTGGTACCGCTTCTGGAAGATCACGGTCCCTGCCCTGTCCCCCATCATTCTTTTTCAGCTCATCATGGGGTTGATCGGCGCCTTTCAAATCTTTACGGAATCGTATATTTTGGCTGGCGGCAAGGTGGATGGAAGCGGCTCATTGGGGGGGCCGGAGCAATCGCTGCTGTTCTATGCGGTCAATTTGTACCAGGAAGCCTTTGTCTTTCTGAAGATGGGTTATGCCTCGGCGCTTGCCTGGATTCTGTTCATCATTGTGCTGCTGATTACGTTCATCCTGTTAAAAACGTCGGGCCGCTGGGTCTATTACGGAGGTGAGTAACATGGCTGTCAGGTTGCGGGTGATCTTGCCGCATGCGGTCCTTCTTCTATTCGCTGTGATCTTCCTGTTTCCATTTGTATGGCTGGTGATGACCTCGCTGAAAACGCCGGAGGAGATACTCGAGTTCCCGCCGAGCATTTTCCCGGAGACGTTCCAGTGGTCCAATTATAAAGAGGCGCTCCAAGCCATTCCGTTTACCCGCTACATGATGAACACGTTTGTGATTTGTATGGTGAATATCATCGGCCAGCTATTCTCTGCACCACTGGTAGCCTACTCGATTTCCCGCATCCCCTGGAGGGGCCGGAACATCATCTTTACCATCGTCGTGGCAACCATGATTCTGCCGGCTCAAGTGCAGATGATTCCGCAGTACATCATCTTCACCAAGCTCGGCTGGGTCAATACGATCATGCCGCTTACCATCGGCGCATTCTTCGGGGCGCCGTTCTTCATCTTTTTGCTTCGGCAGTTTCTGCTTGGCGTGCCGACCGAATTGTCCGAGGCAGCAAAGATCGACGGGGCTTCGGAGCTGCGGATATATGTCAAGATCATCATGCCGATCCTGAAGCCGGCACTGGCGACCGTTGCTTTATTCTCTTTTGTATGGTCGTACGTGGATTTCATGGGACCGCTCATCTATCTGAACGATTCGGCCAAATGGACCATCACCGTCGGCCTGCAAAGCTTTCAGCAGGACCACGGAGCGCAGTGGGAGAAACTGATGGCGGCATCCACCATCATGGCGATTCCCATGATCCTGATCTATTTCTTCGGACAGAAGTATTTCATGAAGTCGGGATCGGCGTTGACCGGGTTTAAATAATAGGTTGAATGAGAACCTTCTCTTCCATCGCAGTTAGGCCAATCAGGCCCGCTGCGAATATGGAAGAGGAGGTTTTTGTGCTGATCGGGCAGAAATAAACAACTATGAAGAAACATTCAATAGACAAAAAGGATGAGAACAATGCCTTATCACATCACAGCCATGACGGAGGCGATTGCCGATCAAATCATGTCATGGAACTATGAGCCTCCCTATGACTTCTACGACAGCGGACAGGATGAGGAGTTTCGAAAAGAGCTTCTGGAATGTTCGTATTACGCCATTCTGGACGCTGAGGAGCAATTGATCGGTTTTTGCTGCACCGGCCCATCTGCCCAAATACCGATGGCGATCCCGTTAGGGGCATACGATGAGGATCTGCTCGATATCGGACTCGGCATGAAACCGGAGCTGACGGGAAAAGGCTTGGGACACAAGTTCCTCTCCTGCGTGCTGGCATCCATGGGAGAACTTCACCAACGCGAATCGTTTCGGCTGACCGTGGCCCGATTCAACGAACGAGCCATTCGCCTGTATGCCAAGCTTGGCTTCTCGGAGGCTGCATCGTTCGATAAGGGCGGCACCTCCTTCATGACGATGGTCAAAAAGCGGCAGGCCTAACCTCTTGATGGAAAAGTAAAGAGTGATCCTCCTTGGGATCACTCTGCTTTAGGTTATCGCTATTTCCGGAGGGGTACATTCCGGTGCAATCGTCTGCTCCATTTCAGCCACCCGAACCGGTCTGCCGCTGCTTCACCGCTACTCAATGGAGATGTAAACATCCACCACGGTATGGGCAGAATCAAACTGCCGCATATCATAGCGTTCGTAATCGCCAGTAAACGTTCTTTTTTCCGCTGCTTGCTGGAAGTAGCTCCAAATTTCATGCCATACCTGCGGGACGATCTCCATAAGTGGCCCGCGTCTTGTCCGGAATACCAAGTACCTGGATGCCGGGACGTACGCTTGCTGCAGCTCGCCGGAGGTTTCCGCAGCCGCGACCTCATCCGCCTGATTGCCGATGATCAATGTGTACGCCCCGGACGCATCGCATTCGTATTCGGTATATAAGGCATACATAGCTTGATCGTCCCCGGATATTTGGGACTGCAAGCCGCTTTGGAAATACCGATCCCATAACTGCGGTATTTTGCCTTGCGGTCCTGCCTCCGCTTCGTTTGTCGTTCGGACGCCGACGCC
Source organism: Paenibacillus sp. HGF5 (assembly GCF_000204455.1). Taxonomy (NCBI): domain Bacteria; kingdom Bacillati; phylum Bacillota; class Bacilli; order Caryophanales; family Paenibacillaceae; genus Paenibacillus; species Paenibacillus sp. HGF5. The sequence goes on from NZ_AEXS01000171.1 coordinate 47,363, forward strand.
CTGAATGGACATGGCTGGCCTAACCTCTATCCATCGTTCACTCTGATTCTGATTGCTGTTGTTCATGCTGTATCCTCCTTGTCATGAATATAGCTTCATTCTACAGAGGTAACGTGGACATCTATCTGTCCTGGTTATCGTAGCGCTGCATAATCAATCGCGCTCTTCGTTTCACTTCCTCTGCCGCTTCGCCCGGTTGCTCAACCAGCACCTGATTACCAAAGCTTAGAATCATGCCGTAGAACCATTCGTCCAATTTGTATAACGCTTGAACGCGTAAGGAGCCGTCCGGGTTGACGGTCACTTGTTCCGGCGGAAACATATCCGCCACCCGCTGGCGCGCGGCAGCTTCGAATAGCAGTACAGTCTCCCTCTCCAGCGCGCCCGACCATGAGGAATCCCATTCCAGTCGTTCCATGCTCGGTATCATTCTTGTCTCCGAAGTCTGGTGCAGGATCTCGATATGCTGCATGCGCGATAACCGAAAGATTCGATGGTCTTGCCGCTCCAGGCAAAAGGCTTGTACATACCATATGTTTCCCTTCAGAATCAGGGATGCCGGCTCAATGGTTCTTCGCTCCGCGTGGCCCTGATGATCAATATACTCCATCTGCACCCTGCGCTTGTCATGAATGGCTTGTTTGAGCAAGCCCACGGCGGATTTCAGTCCCTGACGCTGTCCCCAAGGCTGAAAGTCCATGACTACGGGCTCCTTCCGATATTCGTCGCCAAGTCCCTGCTCTACCCTGCGCAGCAGCGCTTTGACCTTCTCCAGCAGCACGCCCATCTGCGGATCCTCCAGTGCGCTGCTCAGTCCCTTAACGGCTGTCACCAAGGTGCTCATCTCCTCGGCGGACAGCCAGTACTTATCGATCATATAATGCTCCATGATCTCAAATCCGCCGGTGATCCCCTGGTGGGCGACAATCGGAATCCCGGCTTGGCACAGCGTATCCATATCTCGGTATATCGTCTTGCTGGATACCTCGAACCGATCCGCCAGCTCTTTGGCGCTCAGTCTCCCACGGTTAAGAAGCAGGACGGTTATGGCTAACAGCCGGTCTATTTTCATGATCAGCCATCCTTTCGTTCTCGATCATTTCATCAGCTTTCTTAACTCAAGCTTAACAGATTCGGGATGTGTTCATGCAACCGTTAGGTCGGGTTCAGATGATCGTTAATCTGTTATGCTACAATGATAAGCACGGCAAGCAAACAGGGGCGGAATGAAACGCAGTTTCCCCTAGCACGTAGACATACATATAGGTAAGGAATGATCGAATCTTTAACATCAAGGAGGAACCTACATATGGACCATCGGCTTGACGCCATGCGCAAGTGCCACCCGGACTCCGTCACGATCTCCCGCATAACGGGCTTCATCACGGACGGAATTATTATGCTGGCTGCAGCAGCTTATCTGATCATCGCGGCTATACTCGGATGGACCCTCATTCCCGGGTGGATCACCATCGGACTCTTGGTTCTCGGAGCATGGTTTACTTGGGCTGTGCCCTCTTTCACTTACAAACAATTCGGCTTTAAAGTCAGCGAGGAGGAATTGGAGCTTCGCTCCGGCTGGATCTGGCTCAGCGACACCCTTGTTCCCATGACGCGGGTGCAGCATGTCGAGCTGGAACGGGGGCCGCTTCTTCGCAAATACGGCTTAGCCAAGGTCAAGGTGGTCACGGCCGCAACGACCCATGTCATTCAAGCGCTCAAGCTGGAAGAAGCAGAGGAACTAAAGAAACAGATCGGCGAGCTGGCCAGAGTGGTGGATCATGATGAATGAACCGACAAGGCTGCACCGGCTGTTCATCCTGTTCCCGCTCGCGGACAGCGTAAAATCGCTCATTCCGATCGCAGCCCTGGTATCCATCAAATTCCTTAACGGAAAATCGCTGCGCGACATCCCCTGGTATTGGCTGTCCGCCGCCATCGTCATCCTGGTCTCGCTTCTGCTCCTGTACGGGTATCTAAAGTGGAAACGCTTCGTCTATACGCTGGAAGAAGACAAAATCCTCATCCGCCGCGGCGTGCTGTTCCGGGAGGAATTGTCCATCTATACGGGTCGCATCCATTCCATGAATATGGAGCAGCCCTTGCTGCAGCGCTTATTGGGGCTTACCCAGGTCCGGATCGAAACGCCCGGCAAAAAGGAAGGCGGAGGCGGCATCCTGCCGGCCGTCACCAATAGCGAAGGCGAACGGCTGCAGCGCTGGCTGCGCGAGCAAACCCAAACCAGGCAGGCGGATATCGAGGTTCACCCAACTGCGGAAAGCTCCGGCCCATCCGGCCAGAGCCTTTCCGCCGGTACGGAGGGACCGCCTTTTCCTTCTCCGGGGACCCCGGAGGTTTATGAATCTATTCACAACCCGTTGGATCATAACCGGGACTACGCGAGCGTTCCGTTGATGGATTCCGAATCCGACGACGCCGGCGGCAGAGAGAAGGCAAGCCATCCCACCCCGGCCGAGGAAGAACGCAGCACGCTGCTCCAGCTATCCTCGGGCCGTCTGCTCATTGCCGCTCTATCCTCGCCCAACCTGTCATTGGCTTTAGCCTTTGTGGGCGGTATCGTGTCTTTTGCCGATGATCTGCTGCCGGATCGGATGTACCAATCGCTGTTTCAATCGGCTGGGAAACTGCTGCCCGGCAGCTGGATCAGCATCGCGGCATTGGCGCTCATCGTGTCCTGGCTGCTCTCGGCCGTGCTCTACACGATCAAATATGCCGGATTTACCGTCGAGCGTTTCGGGAAACAAATCTCGGTCAGCTGCGGTCTGCTGGAGAGAAAAAGACTGCTCTTCTCCCCGGAACGCGTATTGGCTATAACCGTAAAGGAAGGCATATTCCGGCGATGGTTCGGTTACGCCGAAGTGAAGGTTCATGTGCTCACGTCAGAGTCCGAGAAGCATTTCATGCTGCATCCTCTGCTGAAGACCGGGGATATCCCGGCACTGCTGAAGCGGGTTACGCCTCAATTCAGCGCTCAGGCCGTTTCGGCTTCGCCGCCGCCCCGCGCCAGATGGATGTACGTCCGCTGGAAGCTGGCTTTTGCCGCAGCGGTCAGCGCCGCATGCATTTGGTATTTTGACAGGCTCGGTTTATTATCGCTCCTGCTGCTTCCGCTCTCGTTCGCCTGGGGACTTCTGTCGCACCGGGATTCCGGACTGAACGTCACGGGTAAACAGCTTACGATCCGCAGCCGGTTCATTGCCATGTCCACCAGGTACATACGCCGTCCGCAGATCATTGCCATGGAGGTCAACGGTACCCGCAGACAGCGAAGAAAGGGGCTTCTCTCTCTTCAAGTGAAGATGATATTCAGCGAAATCAACGAAAGTTTAAGCGGAATGGAACAGCAAGAGATCGAGGCCGTACGGGCATGGTTCCAACAGAAAAAAGGCGAGACCTTAAACTCTGCAGGGCAGGGAGGTCACACCTCGTCGAGCGAGCGCCTATAAGCGTTTGGCCTCCGTTCTACCCGAACGGCCAAAGCCCGTCAAGCGGTAAACCAGAAGGGTTATGGCAAGAAATACGCCATATACGCCTATGGTGATTAGAATATGGGATGGATTGGAGATCAGATTGTCTCCTACCATCGAGAACAGCAGCATGGCGGGAATTTTGCCCAATGCGGACGCCAAGCTGTACGATACGAGCGTTACCTTGCTGAGCGCTGCGTACACGTTGATGACAATGGAAGGAATAAACGGGATCAACCGGGTAAACAGGATGGTCAAAAAGGCGTTCCGTTCAAACATCGTGGTCACTTTTCCAAGGCTGTTGTAACGATGAAGCGCCCGGTTACCCCATTCCTGGTACCCGTAGCGGATGAATATGAACATCAGGATCGAAGCAGCTGTGGAGCCGACCCAAGTAACCATCCCGCCGATAACCGGACCCAGGGCCGCCCCGATTACGCCGCCGACAACGGGATAAGGGATCACAGGGAACAAGGCCATGGCGACAGCGACGAGCATGATCAGCATGATGCTGTCTGTCGAACGAATCCATGCCAATATGAACTCGCCTTTATAGTAAATAAGACCACCCACGGCAACGTAGACAAGTGCCATTCCTAATTTTTTGACCATGCACCACACTCCAAGACATAATGCCTCTATTGTACCATGGAGCATGTCGATTGAAACAAGCAGCAAAAGGGACATCCTAAGGCATTATGCCTAAGGATGTCCCTTTTTTTTGATACAGGCCAGTCCGTTCTCTAAAGCGACATCTTGCTAGAGAAGCCAACCCGCCGTGAACCGGTATGGGTTATAATCTACGGCGCATGTAAGCTCACGGCTTGCTCGGTTTCCCCGGTGGATTTACTGGGGGCTTTCCAGGCTTGCCACTATGTTTCACTTTCACCGTGACCGGTTTGCTTGGGGCACTCTCGTTATGCAAACGATCGACAGCCGTCACCACATACGTATAGGTTTGTCCCTTCACAACGGTACGATCAACAAAAAACTGCGTCGTACCGGCGTTTTTCCTGACAGTCCCTATTAAATTCGCCGGTTCCTGAACGCTGCCGGTTTCCCGACCGTTAAAGCGATAAACCGCGTAATACGTCTCGTCGTCAGACGAAGACCAGCTGAGCTTCACACCTTCCTGTACATGGTCGGCCTTTGGCTTCTTGGTCGCAGCCGGTGCCTCCGATTCGATCCAAGGCATGGCCGGGATGAGCGCCGGGTATCGGTACAGATCGTCTTTCAGTCTGTCCGTAAATCCGAGCGCGTTGTCCTTAAACCATTTGGAGCTGAAATACATGCTGCCCCGAACTTCCTCGAAGTTTCGATTGTACCGGATCTGGTTCGGCATTTCGTCGGGATTGGACCAGTCCGCATTCGACCCGATTTTATATACGGCTTGTCCGCTGTACAGATGAACGTTCTTGCCGGACACGATCCCGCTCCACCAATCGATCAGCTTATCGTAAGCTGCTGCGGAGTACCCGATGTTCCAATAAATCTGCGGCGTGATATAGTCGATCCACTCTTCTTCGACCCATTTCTTCGAATCCGCGTAAATCGCATGATAACTCTCAAGTCCCGTCGTTTCGGAGCCGGCCGGATCGCTGGATTTATTTTTCCAAATACCAAACGGGCTGATGCCGAATTTCACGTAGCTCTTCTCCGCCTTGATGGCTTCCTTCACGTTTTGAATGAAGGTATTGACGTTATTTCTTCTCCAATCGCTCTTGTTAGTAAAGGAGCCCTTGTACTGATTAAATGTATCCGTATCCGGGAAATCCACGCCCGTTACGGGATACGGGTAGAAATAATCGTCAAAATGCACGGCGTCGATATCGTAATTCCGAACGACCTCCATGATGCCGTCAATGATGAACTGCTGCGCCTCCGGCACCCCTGGATTGAAATACAGCTTGCCGCCGTATTCCTCGACCCAGTCGGGATGCTGTCTGGCCGGGTGATCCGCTACCAGCTTGTTGATGTCTCCCTGCAGACTGATTCGATACGGGTTAAACCAGGCGTGGAACTCCATGTTTCGCTTATGCACTTCCTCGAGCAGGAATGCCAGCGGATCGTAACCCGGATCCTTGCCTTGTTCACCTGTCAGCCACTCGGACCAAGGCCCGTATTGGGAAGGGTAAAAAGCATCCGCCGTCGGTTTGATCTGCATGATGACCGCGTTCATTCCGGCATCCTCCAGTTGATCAAGCAGCTGAATGAATTGCTGCTTCTGCTGCTCCGGATCGGTAACCCCTTTAGCCGGCCAGTCTATATTATCGACGGTGGCGATCCATGCAGCCCGCATCTCGCTTTTCGGATGCCGGTAAGCTTCATTCACGGTGATATAGAGCGAATCGGTCTTTCCTTGGAACGCGGCTGTTATTCTAGCGGAGCCTACCTTCAAACCGCTCACCACCCCTTTATCAGAAACCGAAGCGACGTCCGGGTTGCTGCTGGTAAACGTAACGCCTTCCTCTATGGTTTGCGGTTCAGCCATCCATGAGTACGTGGCGGATACCACCGTTTCAAAAGAATCTCCAACCGTCACGGACGTAAGCCCCTGAAGTTTAATGCTTTGCAAAACAGGAACCGGATCCGTCACGGTAATGGTATGATGGGCGGATGCTCCCCGGTACGAGGCCGTAATGGCAGCCGTCCCTTCGGAAACCGCGGTCAGTCGACCCGCTTGATCGACCGATACAACGCCAGGCTGATCGCTTGTATAGCTAATGCCTTCGGTCATCCACACCGGATCCGTCTGGTTTCCGTAGACGGAGTAAACCACGCTGCTTCTCATTGTACCGGTGACGCTCGTCTCCATATGAAGCGGTCCGGACAACAGCAATTCATGGGGAGCCGGAGCATCCGCCGCCACATGCAGCTCCAGCTGGGCTTTTGGCGCATCGCCGTACTCGGCCGTGATGGTCACCGTTCCCGTTGCCAATGCTTCAATGGTGTCGTATGTAGCGCCCGTCACGGTGGCAACGGATTCGTCGCTGCTGGTCAGTTTCACGCCGGATGTCAGTAACGTTGGTTCCGACTGTCCTTCATAGGTTGCATAAACTTGCGGTTTGACCGTTTCACCGACGCCCATAGGCGTCAGTCCGCCGATGTCAAGCCCATAAACCGGAGAAGCCGTATAGAAGGCGGACAGCCTGTCGAAGTATAAGGTACCTTTGTTTTTATTCGTGTCTTTTAATTCGGCTACGTAGATTTGATTTACTTTGAGAGGAGCCTGAATGGTAGAAGGAATGTTTAATTTGACGTATTTCCAGCCCTTCCAGTTAAGACCGGAGGTGGCTGTAAAATCAACGGTATGCTTGCCGCCGGAAGAATCCTGGAGCTGTGCACGGAGCCAGTGGTTGCCGCCGTCGCCGTAAACCCACAAGCCGAGTGCCTTCGGTGATCCGGGAACGCTCCTGCCTGTTGATCCATCCGGGTCTCTGAAATTGAGATAAGCCGCCGAGGTGCCGGATTCGCTGCCCACAAAATCATAGCTTAAGGCTGCAGCATGATGTCCGTAATAAATCGGCTCCGGCCTCCCCGCCAAATCCAGCTGGGCCTTCCCCCTTGCGGAAGACGCAAATAAATTCGTTACCGATTCGAAATCCTCCAGCACCACAGCTTCCGGCTGTCCTGCGCTTGCGTTCGTTTCAACGGAACCGCCCCAAACAGACACGGCCGAGCTGAGCATCACGGCGAATGCCAACGTCATGGACAGAATGGACTTACTGCTTCGATAGACACGCCTTTTGGTTATCATTCATCAATTCACTCCCTATAGTATGAGTGCTTGCTATCCGAACCGAAGCCCGATTTTCAGCAAAATCGGCTGCCGCTCACCTCCGATCATGCGACTGAAGTAGATGACGTCCTGCTGTTGCACCAGCATTCATCTCTATCACTATCATATTGAAATTTTATTTCAAATTTCAATAGTTTTTGTAAAATATAATTTTAAATCTCCGGCAGGAATTTTAGTCATCATGACGTACAATGACCAAAAAAACCAGCTAATACTTGTCAAGCATTACAACTTGGTTAAATAATAGAATACTGATATACTTTTCTAAACAGCACAAATAACCTTCATTGGCGTGAAGGTTATGGGAAAATATGGTTTTTAGGCTTTGTAGGGTTCGCTTTTACTTAGGATGGCATAAATGTGATGGAGAAGCTTGTTGGCGCAAGCGATCACGACCACCTTGTAGGGCTTGCCCTCTTTTCTTTTTTTGTCGTAGTAATCACTTATCCTGCGGTTTGCACGTCTGCGAATTCCGCACTGTACGGCAAGATAGAGTGCTCGCCGTAGTCTTTTTGAGCCTCGTTTCGTGATCCGGTTGCTTGTAGCCGTGAATTTTCCTGAGCTGTAGATCCCCGGATCTAATCCTGCGTAGGCTACAAGTTGCTTCGCATCCTTGAACTGACTTGCATCGCCAAGCTCTGCCACGATGGCTGCCGCAAGTTTGTTCCCTACACCCGGGATACTTTGGATCAATTCCACTTCAGGCAACTCCTTAGCCAGTTCTTCCATCTGCTTTTCCAAATAATTTAACTGCTTATCGAATTCCAACAGCAGGGAGACCATGCTAGTCAACGCTATGCTCTGGGATTGACTCCTCTCTTGTGTTTTCCAGCCCAACAAGAGTTCTTTCAACCGTTTTGTTTTCTCCGTAATCCATCCTTTGGAGTGGGATTTACCTACACATTCAAGGATGAGATCACCCACATCTTCGACCTTATTCTCCAAACATCGCTCTAGCACTTTTAATGATGTGGTCGCATACAAATTATGAAATAATCCGATGAAGTCCGGAAACACCTGCTCAAGCAAAGCTCTGCTGTTTAACTTGGCCT
>NZ_AEXS01000170.1:0-13639 GCF_000204455.1 Paenibacillus sp. HGF5
TCTATGTCCGTTGGCTGGAGCGGTTCACGCAGGAGAAGGAGGCGCAAGTATAAGAAAAACCTCTATCGACGCACATTCTGAGAAGACAGACCGCATGTATAGGACGTTTTTCTTGCGATATCAGGAAGGCTCATGCTTCGATGTTTCTACTTTCTGAGATCTTAAGAAAAAACCTTGTGATTATAGAATTGTTCAGCTCTGGCTGTAACATGGTGTATTCTATAATCTTAATAAAAAGCAGGGGCGCAAATGTGCGCCCCTGCCGTTTATTCGCCGTTTATTACATATGATAGGAACCGCTTGGTTCAAACACCACCCATTCCAGCATGGTAATCATGTCGTCAAGACGGGCATCCTGATTGAGAAGGGAAGCGCGCTCAGGGCTGTCCTCTTCGAGAGAAGCCAGCCGGGTTTGCAGTTTTTTCTTTTGCATCGAAAGTTCATTGATTTTGGATTTGATCTGGTTCTCTGTTCGCATGGCATAATCCTTTCCTTTGGCATGAAAATGATCGCTGTACCCCATATTATAACATTTGATTCAGCTTAAGACGAAGGAGCGGGTCCTATGACGAGTGAAATTAATATGAAGAAAATAGCGGCTGAGCATGCCGCCAAGTATGTTCAGGACGGGATGAAGATCGGTCTGGGCACAGGCTCTACCGCCTATTACGCCATTCTCAAAATCGGGGAGATGGTCAGGTCCGGACTCTCGATCCAGGCCGTGGCTACATCGGACGCTTCGGAGAAGCTGGCGATGGAACAAGGCATATCCCTGACGCCCGTACACCAGATCGATCGCTTGGATTTGACGATCGACGGGGCTGACGAGCTGGATGATCAGCTGCGGTTAATCAAGGGAGGAGGCGGAGCCCTACTTCGCGAGAAGATCACGGCTTATCACAGCGAACGGCTCGTGATTGTGGCGGATGAGGCAAAAGCGGTTGCTCAACTGGGCGCTTTTCCGCTGCCGGTTGAGATTGTCCCTTTTGCCTATGAATGGACAATTCGGTCCCTGGCACAGCTTGGTTGTTCGGTCCAATTGCGCCGTCAGCCGGATGAAGGGTTGTATGTAACGGATAACGGGAATTATATTGCTGATTGCCGGTTTCAGGAAATCTTGAGGCCGGAGGAATTGAGCTCTCGTTTAGGCACTGTACCCGGCGTGGTTGAACATGGTCTGTTCATCGGCATGGCCGATCAAGCGATTATCGGCTGCCGGGACGGTTCGGTACGGATACTGCATTCCGCGAGCATGCAGGCCAAGAATACATTTGACAGTTGATCCGGCGTTCATTAACCTTAAATACATGATATCTTTCGGAGGGTGAAGTATGTCGGATATTCAAGAACACGAGGATTACCCGCTGCATTTGCTGGTAGTCCTAGCCAGAGCTTATAACGCAGTGATGACGCATTCGCATCGAAGCATCAACAGCCACGGTTTGAATTCCACCGAATTTGGGGTATTGGACGTGCTGTACCACAAAGGTCCGCAGCCGCTGCAAAAAATAGGGGAGAAGGTGCTTATCTCCAGCGGTAACATTACATACGTGGTCGATAAGCTTCAGAAGAAAAACCTGCTTGTTCGCCGGGCTTCCGCTGAGGACCGCCGCGTGATCTATGCCGAGCTGACCGCGGAGGGGAAGGAATTCTTCGAGGCCATCTTCCCTCAGCATCAGGAATTGATGGTGAAGGTGCTTAGCGGATTGTCGGAAGAGGAAAGAGCGCAGGCGGCCATGCTGCTGCGCAAGCTGGGGATCAGCGCAGAGAAGATGCTGTAGTCCTACATGAGTTTAGATTGGAGATAGGTATGCTTAAAGATATAACGATGCAAGCGTCGCAGCCCGAAATCAAGGAGCTGCTCAGTTACTCGGTTTTCCCGGATCCGGAGGCGGTGGACGAGGCAGTCGCATTTTATCAGGGCGGCGACAGCCGGTTGTTCGGCTACGAAGAGGACGGACTTCTTCTGGGAGTCATCGGTTTTGATGTGAAGGAGGACGAGCTTATCATCCGGCATTTAGCGGTCCTGCCGGAGAATCGGGGGATGGGATACGGACGCGGATTGATTTTGGAGCTGCTCCTCGAGGTGCAGCCTAAACCGGAACGAGTCATTGCGGAAACGGACGAAGAAGCCGTGAACTTCTACCGCAGTATCGGTTTCGAGGTTTACAGCCTGGGAGAGAAATATCCGGGCGTCGAAAGATTCCGCTGCATGTATGAGGTGGAGGAATCCGAAGAATAGCCATTCCTATGGATGCATGTAGCGTCTTTAGAGTGGAATTAAAATTGCCATTCAAGTTCATATACCCGTTTCGCACAGGAGGCATTCCTCATATAATGTCGTAACGAGCGGGGCAGGGGGTGAACATGTTGGTGTACCATTATACCGCTGTCGGCGATTCCTTGACCTTTGGGTTTGGGGCGATGCCTGGCAGCGGTTTTGTTCCGTTATACCGTCGGATGGCGGAGGAGAAGCTTCGCCAATTCGTGGCCCATGAGAATCTCGGGGTCAATGGATTAACCTCGGATGAATTATACGATCGGGTCGTTCAGCTTCCAACGTATCGCTATCATTTGCAGCAGGCCCAGATTATCACGATGTCGATCGGCGGCAATGACCTGATTCGTGCGGTGAAGTCCACGGGAGGTCGACCGAATCGGGAGGTGCTGGACACCGCCTTGTATCGATGCCAGAACCATGTGGCTAATATCGTCAAACATATCCGCAAAATAAAGTCACCGGCCAGCAAGCCTTATTTTATTCGCGCTATCGGTCTGTATAATCCATATCCGGCCTGGACGGAGGCAACGGAATACGTGATTCGGTTCAATCGGCACTTGATGGGGTTGAGCGACGGCTATTTTCGCGTTGCGGATATTTACGCACAATTTTCTGGCCGAGAGAAGGAACTGATGTCGGTGGACGGTTTACACCCGAATGGCCGAGGGTACCGGGTGATCGCGGAGCAGTTAAACCGGCTTGGGTACAAGCCACTTGCATAATAAACGGAAATTCACATGAAAAAAAGGGCGTCCCCGGGTCTCATGACCTCTAACGGACGTCCTTTTGGTTTAAGCATTATTAACACTTAGAATAAGTTCCTGAACCAGCTTCGAACCGCCCATTTGCGTTCCTGCCGTTTTTTGTATTTGGGCAGGGAGCGATACACGTCCATCGATTCCTGATAGGATTTCTTGGCATCTTGGGCTCTTCCCAGCGATTGATACATATACCCCAGCAAATAAAAGGCTTCGCTGGAGGAAGAGTGAATGGCATGGAACTGCTCTAAATAGTGGAGCGCCTTCTCGCGATCCGAATCCCGAAACGCCTCGGCAAGCCTAAGATAAGGCCGGCCATATTTGACCCTCGGATTGATCTGAAGGGCCTGGACGATATCCGCCTCTCCCTGAGCGATGCTGCCGGTATGCAGACGCGCGCTTCCGATATCGTCCCAGAATTCGGCGGAATCCTCTAAACTGGATTCCATGGTTTCCAGGAGCTTTAGGGCCTCTTCATACTTGCGGCGCTCCAGCAGCAATCGGGCAAGCTCGTGCCGGGAGGATACGTCGCTGGGGCTGACCGCAATCTGTCTGCGCAGCTTGGATATAGCCCTTGCACGCTTGAACGGCTTCGTCACACTGGGAAATACCCCGACAAAACGGCGATCCAGCACGTACACGATAAGAAGCAGCACCAGAATCGCCGTTATCGGATTGCCGAAAATGTAAAACAAAAATCCGAAAATAATGAGTTTAAACAAACAAATCCCTCTATTTCCTTGTAATGTCGTAGCCCAAATTATACCATATCATGGATTTATTTAGGGGGAAATGCGGTCGGTTCTATAGACCTTAAAAGGATGCGCATGTCGGAATAGGTCGCAGGTATTGAAAGTAGCCAGTTGATAACCGATATAGGTAGTAAAGAGGTGATAATCATGGCGAAAAAGGGACAGACATTCCATCATTACAGTTTCGAAACTAAGAAAAAGGCAGTCGCCATGCGGCTGGAAGGCATGACGAAGAAAGAAGTGGCATCCGCCTTACAAATATCAGACATCGGACGGCTGAAAGTGTGGATGCGCAAATACCGGGAGCTGGGAGAAGAAGGCTTGGTCGATCGCCGCAGACGAATCGTGCTTTCAGACCATGACAACGAACGGAATGAGAAAGTTCAGGTTCCGCAGCTGCAGAAAATACAGTAATTATAGTGAGGCGTGGTTGAACGACGGTTCCACCACGCCTCTTACATATGGGAATCATGGAAATCGGCGTATTGATACCCGCAGATGCGCTTGCATTTGGGCGGGTTCACTATTCTTATCGCGAACAGGCGGTAGCCCAGTTCATTTTAGCGGAAACGACATAACATGTGGTATGTTCAAAAAAGGAGGGATTGTTGTGAGCGGAGTAGGAGAAGGTTACGGCGGCGGCTATGGATATGGCTCTTCTGTAGGTGCTATTTTGGTATTGTTCATCTTGTTGGTGATCATTACTCGCGCATTTATCTAATCCATCTTTTGAGCGAACAAAACCAATGAATCAATAAGAGAATACCGGGCACCATGAGCAGTCACAAGGAAAGACCGTCCCGAAGAGGCATTGCTGCTTCTTAGGACGGTCTTGTTTATGAATAACGAGTTTTATTAAATTACGTCCCCTTCATGCTACATCATGATCAATATGGCTTTCCCGTTTACGAAAGATACGATATTGAAATTGGAGTACCCCCAAGTTTCAATGGTTTTTCCGCCGCCGGAGGTAATGTCTTTGGCAGCCGGGTTCCCCCATGAAAGCTGTACCTGCTCTTTCGTCATGCCGAGGGAAACCTGTCCGGCTTTGATCTGCTTCCAGACGGAGGCGGACCATTTGTATTTTTTATAGGGATCGTAAGTTAATAACGAGGAACGGTCCGCAAACAGCTGCGTCACTTCGGAAGACCGCATAGGATAACTTTTTACCGTTTTCCCCGATGCCGATTTGAAGATTACGTTGAATTCGCCCTTGTCGTCAGGCAATATGTCGGTAACGGTCAATTTAGAGAAGCGTTCCAGATCTTCGAATTCGTTCACCCAATACGTTCGGCCGATATACTTAACCAAATTGCCCTGCATCGCTTTTTTGATCAATCCAGCCGTTTCGCTGGAGACGACGGTCATGGCCGCATCCGCGCCGAGGGAGATTTGAGCTTGCTTCCACTTGGCATCCCAGCTGGTTTTAGCTCCCAGAGCATCGGATAACACGGATGCCGGAATGAGAAGCTCGCCCTTGTCGTTCACGGGTGCGGCTTTAAGCCGGATGGTGCTTTCATTCAGCTTGGCCTGGTTGCTGCCTGCTTTGAACGAAAGCAGGGTCTGGCCGAAGTTCGCCTCCACGCTTCCGTTTTTAGCCGAATAGGTGCCGCCCAGTGCCTGAATGACGGATTTAGCCGGTACCATGACATTGCCGTTGACCTGTTTCGCGTATTTCAAATTGTTGCGCAGGCTGGACGATACCGTCACCGATTTGGACTGGCCGCCTGAGGTTACCGTAATCTGCGTTTTGCCAACGCCGGCAGATTTCAGCGTGCCATTCTTCTGCATACTCAACAAATACGGCTTCTCGATATCGATGCCGGCGTCTTTAACCGGTACCTTGATTTTCGCCCCGTTCGTATAGGTTTCCTGGATGCTCACTTCCAGCGATTCTCCTACATAAGGCGTCGCATCGGATATGGCAACGGACAAACTCTTGACTACCGGTACATCGATGTTCTTGTTCTGTCCCTCCTTATGATGTACCCAGCTTCCATCACCCCGCTGCGCATAAAAGCCTTCCGACAAATCCTTTGCATCCCCATAGATGGATGTTTTTACGATCCCGCTAAGTCCGGTAATCTGCTCTTTGAGTTTCCAGCGGTCTTTATACTCGCCGGTAGTCCATACGGTTCCGTCCTGGAGCGTCACAATGAGAAGATCCGTCGGCTCACTCGATGCATAAACGATATGAGCTGCATTCTGGGCCACGGTAACCGGTATGATCCGCCCGTTATCGTCGAAGTTGGACGTCTCGTACACGACCACGTCGCCGTTGTCATGCAGCAGGGCAACGCGTCCGCTGTGTACCGTCATGGATTTGACGGCTGCCGTGTTTTCCACGATCCCGAGCTTTTTGAATTGCCCCTTTTTGTAGTTATCCTGGAGCAGCAGCTCTCCATTGGAGGATAATGCAGCGAATTCCTGATCCGCATTGGCGATCAGCAATATGCCGCTGAGGTTCTTCGCTTTTTCATCGCCGGCCCATACGGTACCGTCCGACTTCAGCCAGTAGGAACCGGCTATCTGCTTCACGCCGCTTGTTCCCGGAACGACCTGGGGCCCCTTGCCGATGTCCCACTCTACTAAGCGGCCCTCCTGCGTCATACCGATGCCGCCGTACTCATAACCGCTGATGGCTGCGACGTTGCCTGGTGTTCGAATGGCGTGGCGCCCGTCAATCAGGGACCACATGGAGCCGTCGCTCATCAGATAGGTGTTTCTTCCGGCAATGTCTTGGATCCGGAGCTCGGACCCGTCGGCAGAAGCGATGTCTTGCGTCGTCCCTGCAAAACCAAGCCCTGCCAGCATGCTGAATAACACGAGAACATACAACGTTCTTTTCACTTACATGACCTCTCTTCACTGTACAAATAGGAATATTTTTCAAACAACCTCATTGTTTTCGACAAAATAGGCGTTATTCCTGCAAGATTTAGGGAAGCGTTGATTAAAAAGGAACAAAAAAACGCTCCTGGATGGGGGCGTTTTGCAGATGAAGCTTGCAATTATTCGATGAATTTGTCCCGGCCCGACATATAAGATAAGCCGGTTCCCTTCAAGAGCAATAAAACCGCGCATGCATCATTTTTCACGATTTCGATTTTTGGGAATTTTCTGAACGTAACGATTGAAATTATTATGAACAGAGCATATTTCATTCTGGCGAGTTCTATTTCCTTAGTTTCATTGCTAATGAAACCATTCATAATCGAATCACCCCTCTTCATCAATGGAAGTGCCTTGTTAACGGAACAGAAGATATACAATGCCGGCTGCTGCAAGAAATACAATTCCCGCGAGAAAGAACCAGTTGGCCGACTTTTTTCTGGATGCGCGGTCGTCCTTGGAATCGGCATAGAAGTTGCCTCTCTGCTGGTACCCCGTTGTAAACGCTCCCGATAGGATTCCTGTCACCAAGAGACAAGCTATTCCTGCGTACAATAGCAGGTCCATCTTGAATTCCTCCCATTATGCTCTTATATAATAAGAACGTTCGCAGAGCGGGATTGGTTATGCTTCATGACGCATATGGATTGCTGGACCAACAGACCGCGGGTCTGAAAAATATAAAAAGCCGCTCAATGTAGAGCGGCTGAACATAAAAAAAAGAACAAAAGCCCCGTAACAACATGTTGACATTACAGGGCTTTTGTTCGGGAGCCACCGAAGTGACTCCCTCATGGGAGAGGAGAAACCGGACGAAGAGCTTATGGGGAAACGTAAGTCTTCTCCGCGGTTGTCTACGACATTCATTGATGTCGATATTTCAAGGATGCCCGGCTGGTGCAGAAATATACCTTGCTCTGAAAAAAAGTTGGGAGCTGTTACGTTTCATTTTTCATATACGGGATGATTGTGTTACGATAATCACTGTCCATGGCGTTGTCTGGGCATCTAATTTATAGATAATGAAACGGGTGAATGAAGCAGTGAGAGTAGTATCCGGAAGTGCAAAAGGCCGGCCGCTCAAAAGCGTGCCGGGTACAAGCACCCGTCCGACGACGGATAAAGTGAAAGAATCCATATTCAGTATGATCGGCCCTTACTTTGAGGGAGGAATCGCGCTTGACCTGTTCGCAGGCACGGGAGGCCTTGGCATTGAGGCGTTAAGCCGGGGGATGGATCGTGCTGTTTTTATTGATGTGGAACCGAAAAGCATCAGCACGATCAAGGATAATTTGAAGGCGGCCCGGCTTGAGGAAAGCGCAGAGGTATACCGCAACGATGCGGCACGGGCGCTTAAAGCGCTTGAAAAGCGAGGCTATGGCTTCGATTTGGTCTTCTTGGACCCGCCGTACAGGTTTAAGAACGGCGATGAACTGATGCTGGATATGGCCGAGCGAGGGTTGCTGCAGGATTCAGCCTTGGTGGTATTGGAATACGAATCAAGTTACAATTATGCTGAGGAATTTGGCGATTTTCATTGTATCCGAACCGCGAAATACGGAGAAACCGCCATATCGATATACCGTTATGACACAGCGCAAGATCAAGCGCCGGAGCTTGATGAGGAGGAATTACACGATGACAAATGAGAATACTAGTACATACCGCGTTGCCGTATATCCGGGGAGTTTTGATCCGGTCACCATGGGACACATGGACATCATTACACGTGCTTCGAAGCAGTTTGATCTGCTGATCGTGGCCGTACTCAATAATTTAAGCAAGAACCCGCTCTTCACGGTGGACGAGCGTAAGGACCTTCTGAGACAGGCTACCGCGCATCTGCCGAATGTGGAAATCGACAGCTTCCGCGACCTTTTGGCGAACTATATCCGTCAGAAGAACGCCCAGGTCATCGTACGCGGGATCCGAACCGTGACCGACTTTGAATATGAACTTCAGCTGGCATCCACCAACCATAAGCTGAATCCGGATGCAGAGACCATCTTTATGATGACGCATCCGAAATATTCGTTCTTGAGTTCCAGTCTTGTGAAGGAAATCGCGCATTTTAACGGCGATACTACAGATTTGGTCAGCCCCGAGGTCGATGCGGCGTTGCGACGCAAATTCAGCGGGGATCACGCCCGATAAGACGGGAGCACAGCCAGAAAGCCGCTATTAATAACAAGCAGATCATGCCTTGAACCTGCAGGAAAGAAGGCAGTCCGCTCCAAAAATTGAAGAATTGTTCCGTATCGGCATGATCGATCGGTTCCGTTCGGAATGCAGGCACGATGCCCGCGGAAAGGGTGCTGACCGGTTTCCATATGGCCAATGTAATGACAAAGGCGAGTATCGAATGCAGGAATCGCTTTGCCATAAAGTAACGCCAGGAGAGACCGGCTTCCCGCATCAGCGACAGGCTTTGCAGATGGGCGCTGATTCCGCTCCATGCCAGTGCTGCCGATAGGACCGCCAGCTGCAGAGCCCCTGCTTGAAATGCCGAGGAGCTGATCGATTGGGCGGCCAGATGGGCTTCCAATATCCCGGGCACAAGATAGGATGGAAGCTGGGGGAGCAGCTGGCCGGTCAATACTCTAGTAAGAACGGCGAAGAACAAGATAAAGCCGCCGGTCATCATTAAGGTCTGTACCGAACGGGTAACGGATTCGCCAAGGAGTTTGCCGAAGCTTCGCCCATCCCGTCGATGGGCGTCCAGCGCGGCGGAGGCTGCCCGTCGAAGAATCGGACGCTTCGCCCATTCGTTCATCCGGTCATTAACGACGGGTGCGCCCTGCTTCCCGGCTTCTGCAGAGGGCGATTTGCTGAATAGACTGAATGTCCATGCGGCCAGCAGGCCGGATATCCAGTGGACGATCAGCAGCAGATAACCGGCTTCCGGTTTATGCAGCAGGCCGGTTCCGATGACAACGAGGATGGTCATCGGATTGCAAAAATGGGCCAAAGCGGCAAGCCTGCCGGCGTCAACGGCACGGAGCTCGCCTTGTTTGTGCATGCCGGCCGCGGCCTGAGCGCCTGCCGGGAACCCGGCTGTCATTCCTGTTATAAGAACCCAGCCGCCAGTACCGGGGAGTTTGAATATTTTTTTCATCATAGGGTCCAGCAGTACGCCAACCCCGTGGGCCCAGCCGTAAGCGATGAGGATTTCCACCAGCACGAGAAAAGGCAGCAAAGATGGAAATACGATATTCCACCACAGCTTGAGTGCTTGCAGGGTGGCTTGGAAGGCGGGTTCGGGCGCGCTGACGACGGCCAGTACAAGCAGGAACGCGGCGGCACCGAGAAGAATGGTGTTCCACAGCCCGTTGGATGACTTGACGGCGTTGTCTTTATTCATAAGGAATCTCCTTTCGGCGTAAACATGGCTAGTACAACTTTATGCAGAGGAGACAACCGTCAGACCAAACTTGGTGGAAGGCTGGATATATGAGGCGGAGGGAAGGAAAACCATGAAGAAGTCTGTAAAACCGAATGGCTTAAAAATTGCGCTGTATTTGTTGCTGGTCGGGGTCATGCTGTACGTTGTCGTTTATATGCCGACCCCTTATCTTGTATACCAGCCCGGGAGTGCCGAAGAGGTTCGTCCCATGATCAATGTCGAGAAGGGCGATCCGGCGGAAGAGGGTACGTTCATGATGACTACCGTGTCGGCAAGTTATGCCAATATGGCTTTGTTAATGCTGTCTGCGTTTAATCCTAATGCAGAGGTCGTGAAGAAGGCCGAAAAAATGGGCGATCAGAGCAAGGACGAGTATGCGGCCACGCAAGTGTATTATATGAATTCTTCACAGTCTTCTGCGATGGAAGCTGCTTATCAGGAGGCCGGAATCGATTACAGCATCGAGCCCGCTTACGTATTCGTGATGTCGATCTCCGAGAATTCGGCCAATGCCGAGCATTTTCGGCCTGGCGATAAATTGATCAAGATCGATGGTCAGCCAGCAGAGGATAATGAGAAGATTGCCAGCCTGTTAAGCGGGAAAAGCATCGGAGAAGAGGTTTCCGTGGAGCTTGAACGCAAGGGGAAAACCGTGAAGGAGCAGGTGAAGCTTGTAAGCATTAAGGATGAGAAGACCGGCGCGGAGCGTCCGGGATTAGGCGTCATGATTGCCACGATGCAGAACGTGGAGCCGGCCGATCCCGATCACACCATTCACTTTGCGAATACCAACATCGGAGGACCGTCAGCCGGACTGATCTTCACCCTTGAGATATATAATCAGCTTACCGAAGGGGATTTAAGCAAGGGTTACCGGGTAGCCGGAACGGGTACCATCGATAAATCAGGCGCCGTAGGGCCCATAGGCGGCGTGAAGCATAAGATCGTGGCTGCCGACCGGAAGGAAGCCGATATCTTTTTTGTGCCTCAAAAAAATTACGATGAGGCCAAGAAGCGCGCGGACCGGATCAAAACGGATATGAAGCTGATCCCGGTCGATGACCTGCAGGATGCCGTGGATTATTTGGAGGAGCTGCCGCCTAAGGGGTGAGCGGCGGCAGCAGGTAATCGCTGTAGTAGTTTCGTATTTGGGGCCTAGGTTGCCCGTTAGCATAGACGGCGGCTGCCGCCAGGTCACGCTCCAGCTGAGGATGCTCCAGCTTAGCAGGCTGATGAATGACGGGGAGTGAAGCGCTTCGCTTCATTCGTTTCAGCAGCGAACGCCCCGTCTCGCTGAAGCCGAGGACCCGGATATATCCCGGACCTTTGGCGAGCTCTTCACGATTCATCGATGCCTTGTCATGATTCAGCATGATGTGCATCAGCATGCGTTGAAGCTTGGTTCGCGTATAGCGCTTGGTCTTCAAGGCTTCCAGAAGGGCGTCAACCGTCGGCTGCTCCAGCAGCGATAGCGAGCGCTGAACACGATGCTCCAAGCCCTCGGTTACTTCGAGGAAGCTTTCAAGCTGAGCGGGTGTATGCGTGAGCAGGGCTTGGAACAGCGGCTGGCGAAACTGCTCCCAATGGACAGGAGCTAGTCCGCTCTTGATTTCCCGCTCCATGATGTCGTACGTGAATTCCGGCATATAGGGTCTGGCGGCTTCCAAGCCTTGTGACAGAATAATGTTCCGGATGGCGGTTGCGCTGGCAATGGATGACGTTCCCGGCAGCGGATCGTGGTAATGTGCGCTTACTCTTGGAATGGTATAGGGCGTAATGCGGCTGCCCAGGCGCTGGAGTGCGATCAGATAGTGCAGCCCCAGGGAGTTGTTCGGCTGCGTGAGCAGCTCTTGCAGCTCTGTCGTTGCTGTAGCAGGACCGGATTCACCGAAAAGGACAGCGGCGGCAGCGCCGTAGGCAGATGGGAAGTTCATGCCTTCCCGGAGGCGCTTTTCGATTTCGGATCGAAGCTCGCCGGATTCGTTTGCGAGCGAACGGGACAACGGCAGGATCTGCTCCAGCGTCCCGCTTTCGGATCCGAAGGAAAGGCCATCCACGACGCCCGTAGCTTCCAGAATGGCTACCGCACCGAACGCGAACCATTCCGCAGGCTGCACGGCATAGGTTACCGGCAGCTCGAGGCACAGGTCAACACCCATGGCAAGGGCCATTTCCGCCCGAGCGCGCTTGCTTGCGATGGCAGGTTCGCCGCGCTGGAGAAACGGACCGCTCATCACCGCGACGACGGCATCTGCCCCCGATACTTTTTTGGAACTGCGATAATGCAGTACATGACCGTTATGTAAGGGATTATATTCAACGACTATGCCAACCGTTTTCATTCGTTTCAACTCCTTGATTAGAATATAACATAATTGCATGACGTTCCTGCAACAATAAGCGCCCCTCCCGGGAGTGTTATAATTCTGGTAGTATGAAGAGAAATATCGGGTAACAATATAGAGGTTGTTAGGGTTATCCTGTTGACAAAACTCTCTGGGAATCGGTATAATAATCTTTGTTTGTTTGGAGTGATGGATATGCTAATTCAATTTCGTAAATTGACAACCAGCGATCAACCGTTACAGTTCCATCAAACCGTGGATGTAAGCAATGCCATTAAGGACCGGAAGGATATTGTTGCGGTTAAGCCATTAGACGTGGATTTGAAAGCAACTTCGTCGATTACCGGTTCGGTGGATGTTCGCGGACGATTGCAAGGCGAGCTGGAGATGAATTGCTCCCGCTGCCTGAAGCCGATCAGCGAGCATGTGCACATCCCTTTTCATGAAGTATTCCAGCCGGTGGAAGATCCTGAATCTGTGGTTCAGGATGAGGATGACGATACTACATACGTACAGGGTGAGAGTGTGGATCTCACTCCCTATGTAGAAGAAGCATTTCTGCTCCACCTGCCGCTAGCTCCGGTTTGCAAAGCCGACTGCAAGGGACTCTGCCCGAATTGCGGCAAGGACCTGAATGAAGGCACCTGCGACTGCGATACGGAAGTGATCGATCCTAGGCTAGCCGGACTGAAGGACTTCTTTAAATGATGATGGATATGGCACCCGTGTTTTAGCGGGTTGAATTGATAAGGAGGTGGGAACATGGCAGTACCTCAACGTAGAACGTCCAAAACACGTCGTGACAAGCGTCGTACTCATTTTAAGCTGGCTGTGCCAGGCATGGTGAAATGCGAGCAATGTGGTGAATTGAAGCTTGCTCATCGCGTATGTAAAGTGTGCGGAACGTATAAAGCAAGAGAGATCATCAAACAATAGTTTCTAAATAAGTAGTACTTCATCTTTGGTGAGGTGCTATTTTTTTTGTCTCAAGTCCCTCTTTCTTTTTAACGTGACATGATTTATACTTAACATTAGTACCAGGTTCTAATATTTGCGACTAATTTACATATAAGTATGTTTGAAGATTGGCGGCTATCATAGCGGCAGAAGGAGTTGTTTCGTCATCGATCGTTTATCCAAGAAAGACCGTCACCAGCGGCTGATTCAGCTGATCGACGAGAATCCCTTTGTTACGGACCGCGAGTTGA
>NZ_AEXS01000169.1:0-17542 GCF_000204455.1 Paenibacillus sp. HGF5
GCTCTGGCATACGGGTTGTTTATTTGCGTTATTATCACTTGTATTTACCCAATCATTTTCATAGGTTTATTGAACCGTTACATTTCCCTTATACACATATTGCATTGCCGGGCTTTCTCTTTTCTTGCGTACTGAAACTGGCATAACCCCGATGTCTCCCCTGTTAACGTCAGCACAAAAACTGCCATCAAGCAATAAGTATCATTACTCTATTCATGTGAAGGATGACATAAACATTCGTTTATGACGATAATAATCTGTTTAATACCGACCTCATCGCAGCCTCATCGCCTCCGTGTTCCACGACTTGCGCAAATGCGGCACGCAATGCCTCCGCCAGAATGATGCCCAATTGTTCGCCAGCCTCTTCTCCTGATGCTGCAGCCAGTTCACCGAGATAACGCGCGACGGGATTGTCTCCTTTGCGGGGATCGGGCTCAGACAGCAATCGGCCCACTTTAAGGCGAAGCATGCTGTCGTAGGCGGTCAATAGAACCAATTTCAGGCGCAACTCGGGAGGAGCCGCATCGGCAACAGCTTCCATGCGGTCCAATATTCGAAGCGTTATGTCATCCCGAAGCAAGCCGTAAAATTTCTTCTTGGATTTGTAATGATGATAAAGAGCTCCCACGGTCACTCCGGCATCGGCAGCAATGTCGTCAACTTCCGCTTGGTTGTATCCCATCTCGGCAAAACGCTTTAAACCTGCCTGTATGAGTTTGTGCTGCGTGGTACCCGGTATTGGTATATGACTCATGTAACTCCCTCCGAAAACGTTCATGCAAAGATATTTAAATTCTAACATAGCTGCTCTTTAAGAGATATAAATCTTTGATAGCTGCAAATGAGCCATTTTCCAAAAAATAGCTTGAACAAATAACATAACTGGGTTATGTTAAATATAACCTAATTATCTTACATCACGAAACCATATTCTATTTCGAGGTGAGTACATGGAAGGAAACGTTATTTTTTATTTTGTTCCGGTCAAAGATATCAAGGCAGCCAAATCCCTTTATCGCGACACGCTCGGTTTGGAAGAATCATGGCGCGAAGGGGATTACACGGTTGCTTTTAAGCTCCCGGGAACCAACGTGGAATTGATGGTTGAACAAGTCTCGGAAGGAAGCCAGGATGCTGCCGGACCTGTTTTTCTCGTACCCTCTGTCCGGGATATATACGAGAACAACCCCGGCAAGCTGCAATTGATCGGCGAACCGGGCGAAACTCCTGACGGCCTCTGGTTGAGTGCCAAGGATGATTCCGGCAACGGAATCTACTTTACGGATGAAAGCAAGCACGACTCTGGATCCTGATTTACGCCTGAGACGCTCCCGGTCTGAAATGCCGGAGGTGCCTTCTCCCGCTATTTGACATAACATAGGGGCTTCCCGCCAGATCCAGGATCTATCGGGACAGCCCCCTTTTATTGTCTATCATCTAAATGTAAATCGCCGCGCGTCACCCTTTAATGGAGCCGATCATGACGCCTTTCTCGAAATATTTTTGCATAAACGGATAAATAAGCAGAATCGGAAGCGTCGAGACGATAATGACGCCGTACTTGATCTGGTCGGCATATCGCTGCGCGTACCCTCCGGCATCCCCGCCCGTTCCCGCACCGCTCGAGAATACCTGGTTCGACAGCAGGATATCCCGCAGAACGATTTGCAGCGGCTGGAGCTTCGTATCCCGGATATAGATCAGCGCCGTGAAGAAATCATTCCAATGCCCCACCAAATAATAGAGCCCGATGACGGAGACCAGCGCTTTGGACAGCGGCAAAGCCACTTTGAAGAAGAAGGTAAAGTGAGAGCAGCCGTCCATGACGGCGGCTTCATGCAGCTCCTGCGGCAGCGAGTTTTCAAAGAACGTCCTCGCAATGATCAAATAAAACACATTCACGGAGAACGGGAGAATAAACACCCAGATCGTGTTGGTCAACCCAAGACCCTTCATCAATAAATAGGTCGGAATCAGCCCGCCGTTAAAGAACATCGTGATCACGAAAATAAACATAATGATGCGCCTGGCGCGAAATTCCTTTCTGGACAGCACATAAGCTGCCGGAAGCGTGAACAGCATGTTCACCAGGGTGCCGAACACCGTGTAAAACAACGTATTTCGGTACCCGGTCCAAATCCGCATATCCTTGAAAATTTCCTGGTAACCAAAAAACTAACATTTTTGGGGATAAATATGACCTTCCCCGTAGAGACGAGCGTTGAGTCGCTGAACGAAGCAATGATGATAAAATACAGCGGATACGCAATCAGCAGAAAAATCAAAACACACAGAAAACCCAAGACGATCTTAAATCCCAGCTCCTTGCCGTTGATGCGCATTCTGGCAGTTTCATGTTCCACAACCGTTTCTCCTTCCCCGATCATTAGAATAAGCTCGTTTCCGACATTCTCTTCGATATCGTGTTCATCGCATACAGAAATACGAAATTGATGAGCGTGTTAAACAAACCGATGGCCGAAGCCAAGCTGAACTGGTTGGAGATGATCCCGATTTTGTAAAC
The DNA here is from genome assembly GCF_000204455.1 of Paenibacillus sp. HGF5. Lineage (NCBI taxonomy): Bacteria > Bacillati > Bacillota > Bacilli > Caryophanales > Paenibacillaceae > Paenibacillus > Paenibacillus sp. HGF5. The sequence goes on from NZ_AEXS01000169.1 coordinate 2,528, forward strand.
ATAGGTGGCTATGACCTCCGAGACGGGAAGGTTCAGCGAATTCTGCATCAGGAATATTTTCTCGAAGCCGGTCCCGAGGATGTTCCCCATGCTGAGAATGAACAGGATGATGATGGTTGGAACGAGCGCGGGAATGTCGACGTACCGGATCGTCTGCCAGCGGCTGGCCCCATCGATCTTGGCGGCATCGTACAGCTGGGGATCCACGGTGGACAAGGCCGCAAGATAGATAATGCTGTTCCAGCCGCAGTGCTGCCATATGTCGGAGAGCACGTACACCGGAATAAAGGTCGAGGTGGAGGCTAACAAATTGATATGCCCCAGCCCCACCGCCTTCATGAAGTGACCGACAACCCCGGTTTCGGAGGACAGCAGCACGTTCAGCATCCCGACCAGCACGATGATGGATATGAAATGAGGCAGGTATACGGTGGTCTGCATCACCTGCTTCATTCTTTTTCTGCGAATCTGGTTTAGAATGAGCGCTAAGATGATCGGGGCCGGAAAGCCGAGCACGATCGTGGCCAGACTGATCAGAAACGTGTTTCGCATCAAATCGGTGAACAGGTAACTGTCGATGAATTGCTGAAAGTAGGCGAGTCCGCGCCACTCTCCGCCGGTCAAGCCTTGGCTGAAATCGTAATCCCTAAACGCAAGCTGGATGCCGTACATCGGCACATAGTTAAACAACAGAATGACGGCAATCGCCGGAAAAATCATAATCCACAGCTGGTAATCACGTCTGAAGGTGTCCAATCTTTTGCGAGGCCCCATATCCTCCCTCCTAGTTTTGATTCATGTAATCGTCGTAATATTTTTGCATAATCTCAAGATTCTGCTTCAGGCCTGCCTTCTCGCTTTCCTTGATATACGCGTCCCATTCGGCTTCCACGCCGCCCTTGGTGACCCATTTCGCAAAGCTGGATTCCGCCAGATTCATAACGTTGGTATTGTTCAGGCTCATGGCGTTATTGTCCATGGTGGAATACTTGATGAACATGCCGGGGAACACGTCTTTATCGGGATCCACGTCCAAGGCCGCCTCCAGCGGCTCCGATTGACCCAGCACCTCCTGCATATCGGTGCCAAGCGTCAGCTTTAAGGTATCGGGAATATAAAATGCGCCGTTGTCCGCCATCGTCGAGGTCCATTTCCACGTGCCCGGATCCATCTTGGCATCGGCCGGAGGCAGAACGGCATATGTACCGTCTCCGTTATCTTTAATGTTCGGTCCGAGGGATCCGAACAGCACCTGCATGCCCACCTCGGGCGCATAAAGCTCGTTGATGAATTTCATGGCCGCTTCTTTGTTCTTGGTCTTGGCGGACATGACGATATGGTTGGTGCCATAATTCAGGGAGTAATGATCGTAGCTCCAGGACAGCTTCCCTGCATAATCTGCCGACACCTTCATCGGCGGCATGGAAGCATATTGCGGTGCCAGCTGCTCGCCGAACCGGTCGGACGCCACCCATCCCCAGGTAAAACCGACCTTGGCCGTATCCCCTTCCCCGCGCGCGATGGATTGAAATTTCGTATAATCATGCGTGAACACTTCGGGGTTAATGAGACCCGCCTTGTACAATTTATTCAGAAAAGCGACCATCGTTTTGTACCGTTCATCCGTCAGGAAATTCTTCACCTGACCGTCCTCCACGAAATAGCCCTGTCCGCTGCCGTCCGTCAGCGTAATGCCCATGCTGCCCAGGAGCACCGCAGGGTTAAAATATCCGCCGATGCCTCCCGGCCAATCCATCGGAATCTCGTCATTCGGATCGCCGTTGCCGTTGGCATCCTTCTCTTTGAAAGCCACCAGTACTTCATACAGCTCATCCCATGTGGTCGGCATGCTCAGGCCGAGGTGATCCAGCCACTGCTGGTTAATGAACTGCCTGCTGGCGGTAGCGGGCCAGAACCGCTGATATTTCGGGAGACCGTAGATTTTTCCGTCCGACTGCGTGGCGATTATTTTCGTATCCGGTTTTTCATTAAACATGTTCTGTACGTTGGGCGCCTGCTCCAGCATGCCGGATAGATCCTGGAACAAGCCCTGGAATTGCGCAAAGTCGGCATCCGTAATGACGTTCGGCCCGATGAACAGATCCGGAATATCGCCGCTGGCCAGCATCGTCCCTTTCTTCTGTCCCCAATCCGCGGTAATCTCCTGCCATTCGATGTCCACGCCCGCCGTCTCCTCAACCTGTTGCAGCCACTCCATTTCGGCCAGCGGCTTCGTGAGCGGGTGCTTGGTAATGATGGCGGTAAGCTTTACTTTGCTGCCGGTTTGGTCTCCGGGAGTCTCCGCCGAGTCGTTCTGGCCGCCTCCGGCCCCGCTGCAGCCTGTTAACAACATGGCCGTGATGGCGACAAGCGAGATGAAAACGTTTACCCTTTTCTTCATTCCATTACCTCCTGGTTTCGTTTGTTGGTCTGGTCCATGGGGGTATGCGGCCTTAAGTCGGCCTTGCCTTGGGACAGTTTTCACTCTAAATGAAGGCGGCGGGCACCGTAAACGGACAGTTTTTCAGGCATCCTCATTTTTTGAAGACGCCCATCATCCCATATATGTAAACGCATCCATTACAAGCCGGTACAGGGAATTCAAATTTTGTATATGTTCAAAAATTGAAACATCTTAACCTGTGAAACAGCCTTGCCTAGGAATAGCTGTTAAGCAAGCAGGTTTATAAAAGACCGCTGTAATCGGCCTTGTCATCGGCATCAGCGGTCTTTCGATTTAAGCTTTATGCGTATTTCGATATTGCCCAGGCGTCGTGCCCACCATTTTTTTGAAGGATCGGATAAAACTCGAGGTATTGGTGTACCCGACCTGTTGGGAGATGGCTTCGAGCGTCTCCTCGCTGTCCCGCAGAAGCTGAATGGATTTCTGGATCCGAAGCTGATCGATATGCTCTTTGAAATTTTGCCCCATCGTTTTTTTGAAGTGATGGCTGAAGTTGGAGACCGACATATCAAAATAATCGGCCATCATCTGCAGCGAACAGTTCGGATCCATCCCTTTCTCCGCAATCAGGGACAGGATCTCATCCTGGGTTGCCGCCCGGGAAACGGGGAGGGTTTCCTTGATCATATCGCACAGCTTGGCATAGCTTTCCCTTATGATCCCGACCATCTGTTCCAGCGTATAACGATGGTTAAAAGCCGCATCCGTAAGCCGCAGCAGGCTCTGATCGTCATGACGGAACCGCTGGAGGCCGTTGAAGATGACGGTAACGGTATTGAGATACACGCTCTGAATCATATGTGGCGGGAGGCTGTCATTGCTTAGGTAACCGATCATTCTCTCCGCTAAAGAGGCCAGCATGGCTGCATCATTCTTGAGGATCGCAAGCTCGAGGGATTGCAGGATTTCGGCATAATAGGAGACGGCTCCGGTCTGGGGAATCCCGATGTTATCAAAGACCAGCACGGCGTCGGTCTTTCGGATGCGCAGAAACTCCGCCGTCCGGAGTGCCTGCAGATAAGAGAGATGGAGGTCCTGCGGAGACGGGGCTTCGCCTGGCTTGCCGATGCCGATCACCGTTCGCCGGCCCGTGTGCTCCAATATTTCATCCTGCATCCGTTCCAGGCAGGATGTGAGCGGGACATTCTCCGCATGGGAGCACACCAGAATCAATTCCTGCGGATAGATGCTTTTAAAGAAATGACCTTGGATATCCTCCGGCAGCCGTCCTTCATAGCGCCGGCAGTAATCCAGTATCTTCTCCATCTCTGCTCCATCCGCTTCGCAGCATAGTACGGCAACCGAGAAGTAATCATGCTGAAACCGGAGGCCAACCTTGCATGCTTCCCGTTCAAAATCATCCCAGCCTGCAAGATGCCCGCTCACCAGTTCAAACAGCAGGTTATCCCGCATAATCGGCAACGATCCCTTCACATGCTCGTCAAGCTTGCTGTTGGCCAGCGAAAGCTCCTCCAGCGTATATTTGATCGTATCGATCTCGTTCATGGGCTTCCCCTCCCGCGGCTCGAAGACTTGAACGGCAAGATCAACCAGGCGGCGAATCGGCTGATAGTTGTTCCGGATCGATATATAGATGATAAACACTTCAAGCAGCAGGATCAGGCCGACCAGGATGGCCGTATTCAACTGAATCGTCCGAATGCCTTGAAGGGATGAGGCTACCGGCAGCAGGCTCACGTATTTCCAGCCATTCTTGTCCGAAACCGAGGACGATACCAGATAATCCGATCCGCTGATCGCATAAATGCCCGAAGAGGAAGATGTCTCTTCCCCTATGCCCTGCACAAGCTTCCTGAAGTCATCGGAGGATTGGTATGACGTATCATGGGAAGATACCAACCGCCTTCCCTGGCCGTCAAACACAAAAAAATCGCCGCTATAGGTTTCCGAGACGGACTTCATCATCCGGACGATCGTATCTTCCCTTACCATGATCATGACGGCTCCGGGTGAATTCGTGCCTCCTACCGGCAGCGGCTGCACGAAAGTCAGCATTCGAACCCGGTTGTTGCCGGGCACTATCACGTTCTCGACAGGCCTGACCACGGGAGACTCGAGATCATTCAAAGTCTGGATCATATCTTCGCTGGCCCAGTTTTCATAGTAGTAACCGACGCCCGGAATGGACAGGTCGTCCAAACTGTATGCGCTTCCAGTTTTGGAAAACAAATAACCGATGTTCTTTACATACAGCAAGGTGTTGTAAATAAATGCATCGGTTGCATTGTATTTTTTCATCTCATTGGCAATGAGGACACGCTGGTAGTCGCTTTCCTCGGCCTTGTACATCTTGAATTCCCGATTCTGCACCAGCTCGAACGGCAAATTGTATACATACCGGGTAAACGTATCCATCGATGTCATGAACTGCTCCGTAATATGCGCATTCCAGTCCATTTCCTTCTCTTTCACAACATCCGCCGAATAGGGATAGTAATAACACAGGATGACGATCACGGGAAACATCAGCACAAGCAAATAGGAAATCAACAACTTGGTCAGCAGGTTAATCTTATGGATTCGCAAACGGCAACCACCTCCCTATCACTTCATTCCCATTTTCGAAAATGTTATCTATAAGAATACGAAATTTTCAAAAAAAAGAAAACTCATTTCCGCTGTATACGCGTCGGAAATGAGTTTTCTGATATCTTACCATTTTGGCGGCAGCGGGAACGTCAGGAGGATTGTTCCACTCCCCATTTTTCGGCCCACTTCTCCATCTCCTTCAAAGAATCCAGGAAGTCCATCCCCTTCTCGGTCAATGAATACTCCACGGAGACCGGAACGGTAGGGAATACCTCGCGTCTCACGATGCCGCTGCTTTCCAAATGGCGCAGGACATCCGTCAAGGATTGCGTCTTGATGATGGCTGCATCCCGGTGAAGCTGATTAAACCGTTTCGGTCCCTGGGCTAATTGCGCGATGACAAGGAACGCCCATTTGGCTCCAAGAATTTGCAGCACCGAGCAGATATGATTGAACGCTGGCTTTTCCTGAAAGTCTTCTTTAACCGGCTCCATTGCCTCACCCCATCACTAACTAATCGTAAGTTAGTCAAAATGACTGGATAATATCCAAATGCTTTGCCTTCTTACATCATATATGCGCACTGCTTATAATACAAACACAAAGAGATTTCATGCTTTACTATCCGAAACGGCATGTGCTAGCCATGATCCGATTGAGGGTATCGATCTCCCAACGGAAAGGATAATGGATATGAATCGATATACGATATATTTATTAGCGCTCGGGGTTTTTCTTACCGCTACCTCGGAACTGGTCGTCTCGGGTATTCTGTACGCGATTGCTGACGATCTTCATATTTCCTTGGCTTTTGCCGGCCAGCTGATTACCGCCTATTCGCTTGCTTTTGCGATCGGAACACCGTTTCTGGTCTCGCTTACCGCTCGAATCAATCGAAAAAAGGTGCTGCTCGGCTCGCTTCTGCTATTCATTGCCGGCAGTCTTGTTTCCTTTTTTAGCACCGAGGTATGGATGCTCATGGCTTCCCGTGTCATTCTGGGTGTAAGCTCAGGCGTCTATCTCGTTGCCGCAATGGGTACCGCAGCCAAAATGGTGCCACCGGAAACGTTAGGCCGTGCGATTGGCACCATCGTGCTGGGTTTCAGCAGCGCCATGGTGCTGGGCGTTCCGATCGGCATATGGATCACGAATCTGCTGAACTGGCAGTCCATTTTTCTGCTGCTGGCTCTGCTCAGTCTGTTGGTCGCTTTTGTCCTTATCAGGCTCCTGCCGGATGTTCAAGGGGATGCCCCCGTACCCTTCCGCCAGCAATTCAAAGTGCTGGGGAGTCTCGTGATCGTCAGCGCCCTGCTGCTTACGTTCTTCCGGGAATCCGGCAACTCGGTACTGTTCACGTATGTGACGGCGTTTATCCAGGATATTTTTCGCATCGCGCCATCCGGCATCAGCATCACGATGCTCGGCTTTGGCCTATTGGGAGCCATCGGCTCCAGGCTCGGCGGTTATGGCGTCGACCGTTTTGGGGCGGCCAAGGTGATTGTCCTCAACACGCTCGTTCATATTGCGGTATTTGCGCTGCTTCCGCTGCTCGCCGGTCAATCGGTCATTGGACTTTCGCTGATGGGAGTCATGGTGATGTCCATGTTTGCGGCGGGCCCGGCGGTCCAGAGCTATTTTATCCAGCGGGCGCCGGGTTCTTCCAATCTGGTTCTCAGCATAAACACCTCCATTGTCCATCTGGGGTTAGCCGCAGGAGCGGGTGCAGGAGGCTTCATGGTCAATACGTCATCCACGCTTCAATACCATCCATGGCTCGGGGGATTCGTGCTCGCGCTTGGCTTGGCGGCAGGACTGGTCAGCTTCTCGGCCGGACGGAAGTCGCCGGTTTCCATCCCGAAATCGGCCTGACCTCGCCTGCTCCACTCTATGTGTGTTTAGCGCAAGCCGCCCTATCAACGGGCGGCTTGCATCCTGCTGATTGTTAAAAATGGGCTCACGGATGTTTGCCCATGGGCATAACGTGTGTTATGGGTCAACGCCTATTACATGATGAAGGGCAGGAGTCACAGTGGCAGTCTCTTATATGGATTTCACCTCACCGTCCGTTCGGTTTACTTACGATATGAACAATAACCCGTTTTTCAAAAAAGATAGTCAAAATTACATTAATTCTCTCTCCGTAAAAGAATTGAACACGCTCGGCAACGCTTCCCTGCTGGATATATATCTCAGTACCGGAAACGTAGTGGAGCCGCATATCCATCAAAATGCATCGGAGCTGGTATATGTCGTTTCCGGCTCAGCCATCGTTTCCCTTGTCAATCCGTTTACGAAAGAGCTGCTGAACTTCACGGTAACGCCCGGTCAAGTTGCGCTCGTGCCCCAAGGCTGGTGGCATTATGAAATGGCGACGGTTGACAACACGCATCTGATCGCAGTCTTTGACGCGCCGGTGCCTGAATTCATTGGAGGTTCGGATCTCTTGAGATTGACGCCGGCCAGCGTGTTCGCTCACACCTACTGTCTGGATGAAGCCAAAGTCAAAGAGACCTTGGCGCCGATCACCGACACGGTTGTCATCGGGCCGCCAAAAAACTGCCCGCAGCAAGGGCAAGTGCAAGGGCAGATGAAACATCAGCCTCACGCGTCTCATCTTAATCAGCATTATTACCATCAAGGAACGCCTGGCCAGCGAGATTATGAGCTCCTTCAGCAGCAGCAGCAACAGCAGTTCCAGCAACAGCAGCAGTTGTTCCAGCAGCATTTCAATGCTCAGGATCAAACCCAGCATGGAACGTATGCTGCTGAACCGCAGCGAACACCAACTCAAGCACAAGAGCAGTTCCGTTCGCAACAGCAATTACAAGAACAACAGCGTCAGCAGTTCATTCAGCAACAGCAGCAGCTGCCATTCCTGCAGCGCCAGCTAATAGGAAATGGCTGGGATAAATTCTGATCAACCTTCCGATAAATGAGTCCTCCATTGAAATACGCAGCATCACGATTCGTCCATGATGCTGCGTATCTCTTTTTAATATGGAATTATATTATTTAGCAAGACCGGATGCTCCCGTTATTCTCAGCTTCCGGCACGCAATGTTCTCCGGCCGTGTAACCGATATGGACCAATGAATGCCCGAAGTCAAATTCACCAGGCTTAAATAATATCCGTGCCCAGCGCCTGTATCAATTCCCAGCTTACCGTCGCCGAACCAGAGCTGATGGGGCTCTACACCCAAGCGAAACGTGGATGTATGACCAAACACAATCGTTTTATCCATCAAACGCGGCGACTGATGGAACGGTTCCCGGATCTCCGTCAGATCCTCCGGCTTCTGCGCATGGAGCGGAATATCGGGGCGAATGCCCGCATGCACGAACAAATACTCATCATGCTCGATCCATAGCGGCATAGCTGCAATGAATTGTTGATATTGTAACCCTTGAGGAGCCACGAAACCGGCTTGTTCCGGCAATTGATGCAGCCATTTGCGTTCATTGTTCCCCTGTAGCGCTACTGCGCCGGCATCACACAGCTCCTTCACATAATCCAGGGTCCCGGCTGAATCGGGTCCCTTATTCACATAATCCCCAAGCAAAAATAAACGATCCGCCTCGGGCTGATAATGTACATGCTGCAGCAGGATCTCAAGCAGATAACCGTAGCCGTGAATGTCCGAAACCGCATACACCTGACTCATGTGGCCAACATGCTGCTTTCTGCATATATCATGGTTTGTTCCGGTGACACCCGTATCCTTCGTTCGCTTCCCGCTTCTACGCTGCAATGATGGAATAAATGAATCGGCTGCCGGTCTGCCGTCTCGGCTATGATTCTCCATCTGGTTCCTTCGTAGACCGTCTGCAGGATGGTTACCTTCAACGAGTTCCCTTCCGGTGTAGCTTCGTCACTGCATATTTCGATCGATTCAGGATGGATCATGACGATGGCGCCGTCGTCTCCATGATTTATATCTATCAGATTTCCGCCAATCAAACTTCCGGATAGTATGGCTGCAGTCTGCCCATTCGGGCTCAGTTTGGCTTCCAATCGGTTATGGTAACCCATAAGCTGCGCCACCCAAGGGCTCGCAGGCCGCTCAAACAGCTCTCTCGGTTCCCCGAATTGATCAATCGCCCCGTTCCTTAATATCATTATGCGATCAGCCACCGTAAAGGCCTCCATCCGGTCATGCGTCACATACAGGGTAGCGATGGATAATTCGCCCAGCAATCTGGCCAATTCACCACGCATATCCGTTCTCAGTTTGACATCCAGATTGGACAATGGTTCGTCCATTAACAACAGCTTCGGCTCTGTTGCCAGCGCTCTCGCGATGCCGACGCGCTGCTGCTGACCGCCAGACAGCTGGGCCGGCAGCCGGTCCAATAAACCTTCCAGCTTTAAAAGCGATTGGAGTCGGTCCAATGTCCGCGCTCTGTCATGCCCATTTAGTTTTCGGCGCTTCATCCCATACTCCATATTCTGTTTCACGTTCATATGGGGCCATAGCGCATAATCTTGAAACACCATGTTAATCGGGCGATTTTCCGGCGGAATATAATGCCCTCGCCGTTCGACGGTGACTCCGGCCATCTCCACCTCCCCTGCATCGATACGCTGAAGACCGGCAATCATCTGGAGCAGCGTTGATTTTCCGCAGCCTGAGGGGCCAAGAATGCATATGCGCTCCCCTTCTCCCACCTCAAACGTGATCGGCTTCAATACTTGCTGTGAGCCGAATGATTTCGATACGCCCTTTACCTTTAAGATCATTCCACTCTCCATCCCTTCTACCATTTATTGCGATCCAGCCATCTGAACCATGTACGCCCCGCTGCTTGCAGAAGAATGATGATCAGCACGACCGCTCCGCAGCTAACGACGGTAGCAGCCGTTGCATATCCGTAGCGTGAGAATTCAAAGGCCCTGTCTATGACCAGCGGCATCAGCGAATAGTTAGCCGGTTTCAGCATGGAAGCCAGGGCCAGATCAAACACGCTGGTTCCGAACGAGGCCAGGGTTGCAATTAGAAGCGACTGGCGTGCTATAGGCAGTACGATATCCCGCATTCGTTCAAATACGCCTGCCCCTTGAATGGCTGCCGCCTTGAGCATGGTGCCGGACATGTTGCCGAACGCGCCAAGCTGGACCCTGACTGCGTAGGGGATGGCACCGGCGATCCCGGCGATCACAAGCAGCGAGGGTGTTCCGTAAAGATGGAGTCCTAAAGGTTCCAGCCATTTCTGATTCCATATGAAAATATAGCCAATCCCTAGCACAACGCCGGGGACCGCTAAAGAAATGATCGAGAATAGCTGAAGCAACGGCCTTAGACGAGACTCCGTAAAAGTCAGCATATAGGCTACAACAAACCCGATCAGCATGCTAAACAATGCAGCTGAGGCTGCTATGACAAGCGAATGATACATGCCTTCCAGATAACCGAGCAGCCTGTGATCCCCGGCTTGTCCTGCGAATAATTCGCGATAATGATCCAGCGTGAGATTATCCAGATGTATGCCTCCGCCAGCCTGCTTCAGGAAAGACACCGCTGCGCTGGTTCCGATCGGAATCCCAAGACTCACAAAGAGAAAAATCGTAATCGACAGATTATACAACCAGGCCTTCCGCGGCCTTACCTTCTCCATTTGAACCGCTCTTGCATTCAAAAAGTCGAACCTGGATTTCCGCAGGGTCACCATAAGCAAGGTCATCGCCAGTGCCAGAATTAAGACAAGATAGAATGCCAGCACACCCGCCATATCGAATCGGACCGGAGACTGGTAGATTGCCGAGTATATGGAGTATGTCAACGTTGGGAATTTATACACGGTTGCCAAAGCGGCGGGCAGCCCGAAATCCCCGATGGTATCCATGAACACCAGGGTCCAGCCAGCCACATAGGAAGGCAGAGCCAATGGCAGTTCGACGGTTCTCCAGACGGTGAATGGCCTTGCGCCATTCAGCCTGGCCGCATAACCGAACTGCCTTATGTTCCACTCCGAAGCTGCCATAATGGCCAAATAAGCTAGCGGGAATTTACTTAGTGACATGACGAACATAAGCCCGACAGGCTGAAAAATAAACGAGGTGACCCACGTCAGCCCCAGCCACTGATGAGCCAGTCCGTCCGAGCCGGCAAACAAAACCCAGCCCTGCGCGATCATGAAGGACGGGGCTATTAACAATACCCAAGCCGTCATATCCAGCAATTTGGCCGCTGCAAAGTCCCACCGTGCCCGAATGGTAGCAAGCACGCCACCAATGATCGTACCGATCGTTGCCGTGCCCAGCGATAATGTGACCGAATTCAGAAGGGACTGTTTCCATAACGGCCGATTCATGATGTCTCCGATCAAGCCCAGGCTGCTGGACTCGATCTGCCCGAAAAATAGCCCGGGAAAGATGACGTTGATCAGGACGGCGAGCAGCGGCAAAAAAATAAAAACAAACAGGAGGAGGGTGACCCCGCCTCCATAGCGAGCTTCCGAAGTATTCATATCGCCCTTCCTACCTTACATTTTGATCCGCAAACCAGGTTTTGATCTCAACTTCATGCTCGGATGCCCACTTCGCGGAAGGCAGCATAAAGGCTCCATTCGGTTCACGCTCACTTCGTGCACTCACGCCCTCCACAAGCGGCGTAAAGAAACTATCCGTTGAATCCAGATTCGTTAACATCTGCTGTGTCTCGGGTTTCAGCATATATTCAACAAATGCTTTGGCCGCTGCCGGATTCTTGGTATGCTTGCTGATCGCCACAACGCGCAAGCTCCCTGGCGCACCCTCGCGCGGCCATATTACCTCGATAGGCTCGCCTGCAAGCTTCAGTTCATAAGCATTATGCTCCTGAAGCGCCGCAACTTCGATTTCTCCGCTTAACAGCGCCTTCCCGACAGGACCGTTCTTGGGGTATACATGAAGTCCTTTTTTAAAACGCTGCTCGTATGTCTGCTCTGCGGCTTCGACACCCCATTGCTCAAAAAATGCGGATACGAGCGGATAGGCAGGCGCTGCCACGGCCGGATCGGCATGACCGACAGGGCCGTCATAGGCAAAAAATTGCTCCCAAGTCGTCGGTGCCTTCTCCGGAGTTACCAGCGTTGTGTTATAAGCAATGACACCTGCCGCATGAATGCCGACAGGGAAGTAGGCGAAATCTTCGGGTACATGGCTCCTTCCGTTCTCGGACAGATTTCCGAGATTGTCAGGCTCCCAATCCGTCATCAGGAAATCGCGGTCGCCCAAATTGCGCACCGAACCGTGTCCATCCATCATCAAGACGTCCCATTGCGGATTTCCCTGCTCCGCCTCAATTTTGGCCAATGCTTCTCCCCCTCCATAATGCACGGCTTCTAATTTGAAGCCTGTCTCTTCCATAAATTTCGGGGCAATGTAATCCACAAAATCATTTCCGTATAAGTAGATCGTTTCCCCGGTATCCTCCGGATTGCCATTCGTTAAGGTTATGTCCGGCTGCCCGGCTGCACCTCCGCTTCCACTGGCCGTCGGCCCCGTGGTTTCCCCCGAGCGAACCGTTGGCTGTCCATCCGTTTGCGCGCATGCCGACAACAACCACATGAGCGCAGTCAAAGCAATGAATATTCCATGTTTGAATCCTGTTTTCTTGTTCATGTCACCCTCCTGTTTCTGATTGCCTTCTTGTTTCCATTTCAGCATAACGTCCCAGATTCAATTAAAAATTATCGCTGCGTTAACAAAGAATTAAATAATATCTATCAAATGAAAGATAAGATTAATACCATCGATGTTTGAAATGGGAAGAGAGGGATGCAATTTGAACTTACAGCAATTCAAAGTGTTTGTACTTACCGTCGAATTGAAGAAACTGTACCTTGTGGCCCAGAAGCTGGGCATTACCCAGCCAACCGTCACCTTTCATTTGAACAAGCTGCAAGAAGAGCTTGGCCTTGCTCTGTTTCACACCAAGTCCTATCATGTCATCAAGCTTACGGAAGCCGGTGAAGCCTTTTATCATTACGCATCGCAGATTCATTCCCTCTCTGAGGAAGCTTCATCAACCATGGACGTATACCGCGGAACCGCTGCGGGAGTGCTTGCGATCGGCAGCACCCATACGCCTGCCACCTATCTGCTACCGCCGTTCCTGAAGCAGCTGAAGCTCAATTATCCGGGATTGTCGATCCTTATGGATGTCCGTCCTGCGGCCTATATTCTGGAAAAAGTCAAGAAATATGAACTCGATGTAGGCATCATTTCGAACACGCAAGTGGATGACCCGGAATTCATCGCGCAGCCGTTGATCCATGATGACCTGGTTCTTATATTCGCCCCGGATCATCCATTCGCAAGCCTAAACGATTTAATGCCCGGCGATCTGGTCGAACATCCTTTCGTTTCCCATGAACCGGGCTCTATCAGCAGGCAGCTTATTGACAACTGGGCAGACAAACATCGTCTACGTCTTCAAATATCACTGGAAATCTCGGGGACCGAGGCGCTGAAATCCGCCGTCCGGCACGGTCTCGGGTACGGCATGATTGCAGAAGCCGCCATACAAGAGGATGTGGCAGAGGGGAAGCTGCATGCACGACTTATTCCGTCCTGGGTGCCTGAACGTCAGATTTATGCGGTTCGACACCGCAATAAGCTGATCAGTCCGGCACTGCGCATGTTCTGGAGAAATCTTTTGGACAATTTTGCATGACAGCGGCGGATGGGATTCCAGACAAGTTTCCGATTTGATCCGGCTGTATTTCGTATTCTCCGAAAAACGGTTAGAATAGTAAGATACGGCATCTTTTCGAATGCCAATGTAAATCGAAGGAGGTTCTATATTCATGAGCGTTGATTATAAAGCGTATTTCGCTGAACACCGCGAAACCCATCTGAATGAATTGAAGGAATGGTTGTCCATTCCGAGCATTTCCGCCTTGTCCGAGCACAAAGGCGATGTCGCCAAGGCTGCCGAGTGGCTCGCAGGCAAGCTGACCGAAGCGGGACTTGAGCATGTGGAGGTTCACCAGACGGCCGGGCACCCGATTATTACGGCAGACTACCTGCATGCCGAAGGCAAGCCGACCGTGCTCGTCTACGGCCACTATGACGTTCAGCCCGTTGATCCGCTTCATCTGTGGGAAACGCCGCCGTTTGAGCCGGCTGTCCGCAACGGCAAATTGTACGCGCGCGGAGCAACGGACGACAAAGGCCAGCTCTTCCTGCATGTCAAAGCCGTTGAAGCCATTTTGAAGCAAGAGAAGGAGCTTCCGGTCAACATCAAATTCTGCATTGAAGGCGAAGAAGAGGTATCCAGCCCCAACCTGCCGCTCTATCTTGACAACAACAAGGACAAGCTGGCGGCAGATGCCATCGTGATCTCCGATACATCCCTGCTCGCGCCTGGCAAACCGGCCATTTCCACGGGTCTTCGCGGGTTGTGCTCGCTGGAATTGTCCCTGGAAACAGCCAATACCGATCTTCATTCCGGTACATACGGCGGCGGCGTGCCGAACGCCCTGCACGCAATGGTGTCCTTGCTCTCCTCGCTCCATGACGAGCAGGGCCGCGTTGCGGTTGAAGGCTTTTATGACGGCGTACTTGAACTGTCGCCCGAAATGCGCGAGGAGTTTGCCAAGCAGCAATTCGACGAGGATAAGCTGAAGCGGGACCTCGGCCTCGATTCCTTGTACGGCGAAGAAGGCTTCTCCTTCGTTGAACGCGTGGGAGCTCGTCCGACCCTTGAGCTGAACGGCGTATACGGCGGGTTCCAGGGAGAAGGCAGCAAAACGGTCATTCCGAAGGAGGCCCATGCCAAAATTACCTGCCGTTTGGTCGCCGATCAGGATCCGCAGGCTGTTCTCGACGCGATCGAGAAGCATCTGCATGCCCACATCCCGGTTGGCGCCAAGATCACCTTCCAGCCGAAGGAAAAGGCATTCGCCTTCAATATCGATCCGTCCCATCCGATGCTGCAAAAAGCTGCAGATGCCTTCGAGAACGTGTATGGCACACGTGCACTGTTCACGAAAGACGGAGGATCGATTCCGATCGTGGA
>NZ_AEXS01000168.1:0-46033 GCF_000204455.1 Paenibacillus sp. HGF5
ACCAGCAGCTTTCCCGCGCCGACCTCATACTCCGTCTGTTCTTCGGTCATATAGAACGTTCCTTTCGTAACCAGAAGCAGGTCATAAACGCCGAAGGTGCGGGCGAAATGCCTGTCTCCCGGCTTCCATACGGCATGTCCGGCCGTAACGAATTGCGGCAGCGGCGGTATGGCGAATTCTAAGCACAGCACGGCCGTCCCCTCCTTTTCGCAAGTTCATTTTGTGCTAATCAAAGTCTATATTATCACTGGTTGCCCGCATGAAAAAGAGGTACATTTGATCACGAGAAACCGCTCTCATATAGCGACTAAGGAGGTTGTTTACGCATGCGTTTTCGTCAGGTTCATCTCGATTTCCATACATCCGAGGCCATTCCCGGCATCGGAAGCCGGTTTTCAAAACTCCAGTTTCAGAACATGCTGCGCGCGGGGCATGTCGATTCCATCACCGTGTTTTCAAAATGCCATCACGGCTGGGCTTACCATCCGAGCGAAGCCAATGAAACGCACCCGCATCTCTCATTCGATCTGCTGGGCGAGATGATCTCGGCTGCCCATGAAATCGGCGTCAAGACGCCGGTGTACTTATCCGCGGGGCTGGACGAAAAGCTGGCGCGGCGCCATCCCGAATGGCTGATCCGCGACGCGGAAGACCGTACGCGCTGGGCGAGAGATTTCATGACGCCCGGTTACCATGAATTTTGCTTCAACACGCCATACCTGGACATCTTGCTGGCGCAAATCCGCGAAGTAGTTTCCAGGTATGATGCGGACGGCATTTTCCTTGACATCGTCGGAATCCGTCAATGCCGGTGCCAGCATTGCGTAGCCGCGCTGCGATCAGCCGGTCATGACCCTCGCGATGAAGCTGCCGTTGCCGCGTTAGGCGAATCCACCTACCTTAACTATGCCCGCCGCGTACGAGAAACGATCGATGAGATCAAACCCGGTCTGCCGGTATTCCATAACAGCGGCCATCAACGTCGCGGCCGCCGCGACCTTGCTCAAGTCAACAGCCATTTGGAACTCGAATCGCTTCCTACCGGAGGTTGGGGTTACGATCACTTTCCGCTGTCCGCACGCTATGCACAGACGCTAGGCATGGACTATCTCGGCATGACGGGCAAATTCCATACCTCCTGGGGCGAATTCGGCGGATACAAGCATCCGAACGCGCTGCGCTTCGAAACGGCGCTCAGTCTCGCCCATGGCGCCAAGTGCTCGATCGGCGACCAGCTTCATCCATCGGGTCTCATGGATGAAGCAACCTACGCCTTGATCGGCACAGCCTATGCGGAGGTGGAAGCGAAGGAGCCTTGGTGCAGCGCAACCTCTTCCGTCGCGGACATCGCCGTCCTGTCGCTGGAGGCTGCTTGGGAGGCTTGTCCGGAAGCACGGAAGTCGGATGACCGAAACAACCTGGCGGATGCCGGTGCGGTACGCATCCTGACCGAAGGGCACTACCTTTACGACATCGTGGATGCAAGTGCTCATTTTGGCCTCTACAAAGTGCTGATACTGCCGGACGAGGTGCCAATATGGCCCGAATTGGAAGAGGACATCCGTGCATTCACCGCGGGTGGAGGAAAAGTTCTTGCCTCGGGTCGTTCGGGTTTGAATGCTGCGGGAGACGCGTTTACGCTGGATCTCGGATTGAACTGGCAAGGCCAGAGCCCATACCGTCCATCTTATTTCCGCCCGGACTTTGTTCCCGGTCCTCTCATGCCAGCATCATTCGTGATGTACGCTGAAGGACAGCTGGTTGAATTGAACGGCGGCCGAACGCTGGGCAGCCGGGAGAATCCGTACTTCAACCGCGATGTGTTCACGTTCTGCTCACATCAGCACACGCCAAGCGCCGGAGAAGACGGCGGCCCGGGCATGATCGAGAGCACAAACGGCATCTACATCGCTTGGAATGTGTTCGGCGACTATGCGGACAACGGCCATCTCATTCTGAAGGAGATGGTATTGCATGCGATCGACCGGCTCCTGCCGCAGCCTACTCTGCGCTGCGATTTGCCGGCACGGGGCATCGCGACGCTGCAGTATCAGCAGGATGAGAATCGTTATATTAATCACCTTCTCTTTGCCTCTCCTGTCCTGAAGGGGCGCGTTGAAGTCATTGAAGACATCGTGCCGCTGCGGAACGTTTCCGTCCGCTTGCGCCTGCCTTCAGCGCCTTCGATCCAGCGGGTCTATCTGGCCCCCTCGATGGATGAGCTTCCATACACGATTGGGAGTCAGGGGGAGATCAACTACTCGGTTCCTAGTCTGGATAATCATCAAATGGTTGTGCTGGAACTGGCGTAAACAGCATGCTTGTCTTCATGATAAGGAACAACTCTTCCATATGATACAAGCAGCCGCAGTCTGGAGACTGCGGCTGTTCACATCATATCGGTTCATTTTGCAGGTTTTCATGTTACGTGCTCAATATACCGCACTGCGTTTGTCAATCAATTGTTCTAAAAATCCTGCAAATGACGGAGCATACTCCTCGATCAAATCATTCATAAGATCATAACGCATGACAGGGAACTCCCCCCGCTCATCTTTGGCGGACGTATCGAAAAAATACAGCTCGTCCTCGTCCGGCACGAACAGATCCAGCCTTTGCGGGTATTGCTCTCGCCACTCCTCATCTTCCTGATTCAGGCGATGTATGTATAGAATATCCGTATCGACATATTCCCTCACATCCGGAGGAGCTAACATGAGAATTCCCGTCCCGCTCAGCGTGGCACTGCCGTAGTTCTTGAGCCACCAGCGATAGGAAGGCGGCAGGCTGAATCCAAGCTCCGTTTCTGCCTCGGCGATCCATTCCTCTTTCGCGCCGCGTCCGGGAAACCATTTCACGGCTGTCGTGCTTTCCAGTTTCTCAGCCAATCGTTCATACATTACACGAGAACTCCCTCCATCTTCATTTTCAACCAACTTCAGTGACTGTTCTCATCTCCACTTGATAGATTTCGGTTATGAACCACCTACCATTCATAGAAATTCTCCTCGATCAGCGCCTCAAAGGAATCTGCCAATCGTATGACCTCTCCCGAATCGTGATGGCAGATGAACACCTTCCCTGATTGGTCGATGATTATCGGATAGCCGGATCCGTCGATCGAGATGACATAACTGGTTTGTATTACGTCTCCAATAGGAAGCTCCTTATACTGCTCGCGGAAATCCAGCGTCAAATCTGCGACGGTTTCATTTCCAATGCTGGAGCCGTTAGAGAATGCATGTACCGCAAGGCCCGCATAAGCTCCTCCGAACCTTCTTATAAAACGTACATAGTCCTCATGAAACCTTACATTCAGCTGCTGCTCCGCATGTGCGATTTCCTCTTGGGTTGCCGGACTTCCTACAAGTGAGGCCCGATCCTCCCGGAAGAGGAATGGAATCCTTCCCTCCTAGCCATGAATCTAAAACCTCTCGCGTTGAAGATCATACTGACAATTGAATGTTATATCCCATGATGTAAGCTCCGTACCACATCGGTTGTGTGCCCATATAAGACAACATACGTTCCGTTCGCCCCTTCTTTCATCGAGGGCAAACGGTTGTCTGCTATTCAGGAGCTAGGAGCTGGGTGTATTCGCTGCGTAATCGGATTACACATATTCTAGCAGAATGGAATTGCAATGAGAACCAGGTACGTAACAAGGAAAGAAGATAGTGCGAATGGCGTTTACGTTCTTCGATTCATTCTATGACAGCGGATAGCGCGCCTTCCTTTATCAAGGTCCATCGATCCCGCGGATTGGCGATAAAGGACGATGCAATCGCTACAACCATATCTTTTTCCGAAATGCAGCAGATGACATTGCCTCCATCGCCTACGGCCGAATATGTATACATTCCGTCCTCATCCCGCAGCCACCACAAATAACCGTAATGGTTAGCGTTCATCGCCGTTGATTGGTCTATCCAATTTCCCGCTATGATCGGTTGTCCGTCCCATATGCCGCGGTTCAGGTACAGAAAACCGAAACGCGCCATATCGCGCGGGCTTAACGTAAGGCCCCAACCACCCGTGGTGTTACCACCGGGGTCTTTCACCCATCCCCTGACGTCTTTACCGAATAAATGATCAAATCCGAATGATCCCATGTCATGATCCGGGATTTCGGTCATGCCAATCGGTTTAAACAAGTGTTCGTTCGCAAAGGCGCGTGCGCTTTTTCCGGTGGTGCGGGTGATAATGGCTGACAGCAGATGCACTCCTGCGGTGGAATATTTGAACGCTCCCAGGGTTCCTCCTTCCCCCAGCATATCAAGCGTATATGCTACCCAATCAGGCTGCATGCACATTTTGTCCAATGGCTCGCGCCAGTCCTCAAATGGATAAGGGGCCGTCATCGTAAGAAGATGGCGAAGCGTAATGTCTTGTATTTGCCGATCAGCGAACTTGTGTTCATATTCGGGGAAGAAATCCAGCACCTTTTGATCCGAATTGTCAATATAGCCGGCACCGATGGCAATGCCTATGAGGGCGGATAGAATGCTCTTAGTGACCGATGCCACATGGTGGGTATCCTCCGGGCCGTAACCATGATCGTATTTCTCATATGCGATATATCCGTTTCTCACCACGACTATACCGTTGATGTTGCCGTATTCGGATGGGATCAAAGCATCAAGGGCCGAAAGCTTGCCGGCATCCAATCTCAAGGCTTCAGGGGCAGCGGCTTGCCATGCCATCGTTGGCCAATACTCTCTCTTCATTAGAGATACCTCGCATTTTTCATTTGTTTTTTCGACACGGGAAAATAGACCTCGGTAACCAAATGCTCGGCCGCCGTGGCTTGATTCGGATCGGTTACATAGATTTCATACGGGGATTGGCTCAATGCATATCCCTCTTCTTCTATCCATTCCCTGAGCCTGGCATATACCGATGTCAAACCCAAATAGGAACCCTTCCAAACAGACTTGGCACATAGTCCTCCCCCCAGTTTCCTCGTTCCAATAGCTCTCTCCTTGACCGGGAGGGCAAACTCGGTGTCATTGCCTGCGGGATTGTATTCCGAACTGTGATAAATCGTCATGGGCGTACCAACCAATGTAAGCTTCTCCTTGGCAATCTGTTCGTATAATCCGCTAAAATACCTGCCATAACCCAGAGCATAATCATCCCTGCTCATCATCTGGCGCATGAAAAGAAGATTCATTGGTGCACGATCCACAAGCTGCACTTCAATTCGGTTCAGGTACGACATCACGTCGATGCCCTTTTCCAGGCTCAGGATATCCTGGTCCATCTGGTTCAGGGCATGATGATACATGTCTAATTTGTGCTGGACTTCCCGACGCTTGCGGTGAAGGGCCGTGTAAAGCTTCTCATCCGAGTGACCCGGTTCCCCCGCTAAGATTTCTTTGATTTCGTCCAGTGAAAAATGGTAAGACTTCAACCGGTTAATATAGAGCATTCTCTTTAGCTGACCGATGGAATAATACCTATACCCGTTTTCCGGATTGATCTGATCCGGATGAATTAATCCGATTTCATCGTAATACCGAAGCGTCTTCGTTGATACTTCGCATAGTTTGGAGAATTCCCCGATCGGCAGCAAGGATTCACCTCTTTCCGTATATAGACTCTTGATTCAAGATCACTTTACACCTTGCCCTTAGGGCAAAGTCCACTGCTAATTTGTAAAATGGAATCCCTGATCTTCCTCGCCTCCGTACTACACCTGAGAAAGATCTTCCGGTAGTTCCCCGGTGTTCAGCCACTTCCCCGTTACGCGGTTGAATAATGCCGGATCGGCAAGCGGTATGCCGTGCCCGATACCGGGAAACACGATCCCCTCCGCACGGTTGGATAGCTGCACGAGGTCCCTGGCTGATTTTTTAACACTGGCTCTTTCCTTCTCCCCGACCGTAACCAATACCTTCGTCGAAGATTCTTTGATGCTTGGAGAGATTGAATAGGACATGTTTTCCTTGAGGACCGAAACCAGCAGCTCCGAAGGCATATGCAGGGATTCCGTATAATACTGTTCAAAATCATCCCGATTCACGTACAGCGTGCTTGCCTGCCATCTGGAGAACCATCGGTATTTGGTCAGCGGAAAGGTCATTCGTATAGAAGGTTCGATCAGCTTCAGGGCAGCCGGCATCGGTCTAAGCAAAGCGCTGTTTACGATTGCGTAATCGATGAGTTGAGGTCGTTGGCACATCATTTCCACGAGAATCTGCGCCCCCAAGGAAAAACCGAATACAACAATTTCCCTTCCGTCCGCCATACTCGAGATGACCTCATTGATCTGCGCTGCAGTGCGTTTTATGGAAAAGGGCCCGTTGGCGGAGCTGCCACCGTGTCCGGGTAAATCGGGAACCAGGCAGTAATCATCCTTAAAAGAGGGAAGCTGCTTGTTCCACATCCAGCCGCTTACCCCGCCCCCATGCAAAAATACGATCATCCTTGACGCATGAATGTTTCCGCTCTCCTTCATGAATAAGTTCATCGTGATCATCCCCAATATATGACATTTACTATTAATACAATTATAGTATATTAATTTGAAGATTTAACGGATTATTCAGAAAATTTATTATACTTTTTAATGGTTTATGGTATAAATCATGCGTTGCTCGGATGCCAACACATTTCCCTGGACCAAAGTCGAGTCTGGTTTCCTGCCGCGGATCCAGTTCAAACTCCTTCTTGGGACTGTTCTTCCTCCTCCCTGCATGGTCTACCATTAAGTGGAAATCCAAAGCAAATGAGATAAGGAGAGGAACTCATGAAGCCGAAGAAACAAAGCAAGTCAAGAACCATTCGTGTATTGGCTGCCTCCATGCTGTCCGCCAGTCTGCTGGCTTTCCCCGTCGATATTCATTCGGCAGCGGCCAAATCCGCAGAAGTCCCAGTCGAATCCCGGCATGCGGGGGCACCGGTACTAAGCTCCAACGAAGTCAAGGCATTCGCTGACGCTTATTTTGCCGATCCCCAGGTTTCGGACATGCTGGCAGGCGCACTAGTAGTGGTCGTGCAAGACGACAAGGTGCTGTTGAATACGGGCTACGGTTACGCCGATCTTGAATCCAAGAAGAAGATTGATCCCGATCGCACCTTGTTCCGCATGGCGTCGATATCAAAATCGGTTACCGCAACGGCGGTGATGCAGCTGGTCGAGAACGGACAAATCGACCTGAAGCAAAACATAACCGAATACATGCCGGATGTGAAGATCCCTAACCAAACCGGCGCCCCCGTCACCGTTGAGCATTTGCTGACGCATACGACAGGCTTCGATTTTACGGACAGCTACTCGGTTCCGCCTCACATCATTCAGAAGGGCGAGATTCCGCTCGCCGACTTCATCCGGGTGAATGCTCCGGCTGTGGTTCGTACGCCTGGTGAAGCTTACCGGTATGACAATCTGGCATCCTCCATGCAGGGATATATTGTCCAAAGCGTATCCGGAGAGCCATTTGAGGACTATGTCAAAAAGGAAATATTCGCCCCGCTGAACATGAAGCATGCCGCATTTCGAATGAACGACGATATCATCGCGAATCTTGCCACAGGATACAATGTCGATCAACATCCGATAAAGCCTTACGAGAACGTGCCCACCATCGCACCTGAAGGCGGCATGTTCGCCAGCGGTACCGATATGGCCAATTTCATTACTGCCCATCTGAAAGAGGGCCAGTTCGGATCCGCCCGCATCCTGAAGGAGGAGACGACGCGATTAATGCACAAGACGCATTATGATGCCGCTGGCATTCCGTTGACGTCTTACGGCTTCGAGTCGTTCATGCACAACAGCCATAACGGCCAAACGGTGATTGGCAAAGGCGGCGATTTGGAGGGCTACCATTCCTGGCTTTGGCTGCTTCCCGACCAGAATGTCGGTGGTCTGATCGTTGTTAACAGCGACAAGAGCGCTTCGATCCGCAGCGATTTTTTCGTCGCGTTCATGGATCATTTTTATCCGAAAAAGCAAGGCTCAGAGAGCCCGTTCCCACTCCATCAGGAGCAGCTGCAGAAATTTGAGGGCCTATACAGAAGCCTGAGGACTCCGATTATCGCTACGGAGGTGACTGTCGGACAAGGCGAGCTGCTGGTTAAAGATGCCATGGGCGAGCATAAACTCAAACCGGTCGGACCGCTGCGGTTTGTGGATGAGAACGGTGTACCCGCTGCGTTTAAGGAAGATGCTAACGGTGATGTTGCGTATATGTATTACACGGCCATGGACAGCATGTCCGAGAAACTCCCGAAGCCTGCTCCTTACCACGACGTCCCTGAAGAAAATCCTTATGCCAAGGACATCTACTTCGCTCGGTCTCTCCAGGCTTTTGGGGATACAGGACAATCCAGCTTCCGGCCGGATGAACCGATCACCCGCGCGGAGTTTGTCAGCGTCATCAGCAGGCTGGCCGGCATGAAGCCTAGCGAAAGTGTAAGCATATTCAAAGATATGCAAGGGCACCCGCTCGCTGGTTATGTGCAGAATGCTGCGGATATGGGCGCTGTGAAAGGCAAGACGAACCAGAATTTCGAACCCGATCAGCCGATCACGCGCCAAGAGGCTGCAGCTATCATATGGCGGACTGCACATCACGCGCTTGGCGCGAAGGCCGTCCCGGCCAAACTCCGTACGAAACCGGCCGCGTGGGCAGATGAAGCGGTGCAGTTTATGGTCGGAACCGGCATGCATGGTCCCGAAGTGACCAAGGATGCAAACGGTGCGGCCGATTACCGGCCAACGGACAATCTTCTGCGGAAGGAAGCGGCGGCCATCTACTCGAAACTGATTCAGCAGGCTTTTGGTTTTTAATTTGGTCCGCTGCTTACTAGTGGAAGCTTGGCACTTATAGCTTAATATGAATAAAGAACAGCTGACGGTTTCGTATCGTCAGCTGTTATAGTACGAATCATAATCAGGTGATTAGTCCGACCGATCCTATCTAGAAAAATGCATATAATCCTTCTTCAAAGTACTTGTACTCCGACTCGCTAATCCTTCCTCTTCCATATCCTTCAAAGAAAACGTCGATTTCCGATTCGGTTTCAATCGCGTTCGGTTTAGGACGTATCGCTAAAGACACATCATACCTTGGATCACCAAGAGCTCCGCCGCTCCAATCAATGATGCCCGTAATGTTTCCGTTGCGAACCAAAACATTATCAATCGTGAAATCACCATGAATTAAGGTGTTGGTTATAGTCTGGGGTTTGTTCCTATTCAACGAATCCCATAATTCAGCGGTTCCATCAACATTGTAATGTCTTAGGTTATATTCCGCACGGAGCAGCATGTCATCCAGCCAAGGGGATTCTCCCCTCATTTCTTCAGGGCAGGGCGTAGCGTGAATCGCGGACAAAATCGCACCGAAATTGAATATCATCTCATGCTTTTTTTCCGAATTCTTCTCGCGGACCAGTGCCTGCCTTAATGTTTCACCCTCGAAAAACTTCAACAGCGCCCACGATTGATTGTTTTCTTTATCTTCCACAAACCTGTAAAACCGAAGGGACAAGCAACGATGTCTTTTGCAGGGAATGCAGAACGCGGATTTCTTGTGCCAGCCACGAGCTGTAATGCTCTCCCTTCGTTCGCTTTAGGATAAAGCGCCCCTGTTCGTTATCCAGAATTCCTACATCCGATGTATGGCCCTGTCTTGGAAAATCCAGTTTGGATACCGTACCTACTTCATCTATGATCGATTGGGGTATTTCATGCAATTGAATCGGAAGCATTTCATATCTCCTCACCCTAGAAATTGGAAGCAAATATTCTTCCTCATTATACACATTGCATTCGCCTTCAATCGATAGATCTTCACCTTGGCTTCTGCACCTTAATGCCTTCGTACGCAACAAAGAAGACATCCCCGTTAGGATGTCTTCCCGTCCCATTAGTGACTATCAGGATTTATTCCAGCCTGAAGTTCCCGGAGCCCGTGCGAACCTTCAGCAGCACCTCGCCGCTGCCGAGCGTTCCCTTCAGTCTTCCCTTGTCCTCGTCCTTAACCTCATAACGCATTCCGTCCCACTCTATTTTCCCCTCGCCGGAGCTTCCCTGGAAATCGACTTCCAGCGATGAAGGCTCTTCATCCAGGTCAATGCTGACGTTCCCGCTGCCGGCTCGCAGATCCGCATTATGGATCAACCGATCCGCATCCACGCGGATATTGCCGGATCCCGTCTTGCCTTGCAAAGCCGCTTCTCCATCACTCAGCTCAACGTTGCCGCTGCCGTTTTGAAAGCTCAGCTGTTCGGCATGATAGCCGTCTGCCGAGATTTCGCCGGACCCCGATTGCAGCGCCACCGATTTGGCTTCAACCTCCTCAACTTCGATATTGCCGCTGCCGGTATGCACCGTTAGCTCGCCGGCGTTCACCTGCTGGACATTGACATTGCCGCTGCCTGCCTTGACTGTGACCGTATCGCCCAGCATGTTTTCCACCTCGATTTCGCCGCTCCCGCTTTCAATCTGAGCCGCTGCCCATTGCTTTTCCGGTAACTCCACCGTTAACTGAAGATCCATAATGCTTATGCCCAGATTGATGCCATGATCTTCTTCGACGCCAAGCGTCAGCGAATCGCCGTTCGGCTCAACCTGCAGTTTCACCTGGTCGGCATATTTCGAACTTACCTTTCCATTCAGACGGGCTGTGATCTGATCCGTTGCTCCTGGGACGACATGTATGTTGATGCTTCCGGTCTTTACCGTCAAATCTCGGTAATCATTCGCATCAAGCGTTTGCTCTTCATTTATCTTCTTGGTGTCAAAGGAAAAGCCGAATTGAATATCCGAAAAAATGTTCCTCGGGTTCATCGTAAAGATCAACAGCAGCACACCGACTGCCACGATCAAATATCCTGTTCTCTTCTTCATACCGTGTTCCTCATTCCTTCCGTATCATCCCTTTATGAGTTCTCTGGTTTGTTTTTCCAATATCTGAAGTCCTGTTCAGTATACCATCCCTTCGGGAAATGAGCATTGGCCCCGCGAATGAGATTGGAACCCCGACTTAAGTCTAGTAATGCTGAGATACCTCACAACCTATGGAAGAACAAATCGTTACAACTTCAATCCTGGAAAGGGAAGCCAGCTCGCCGGAAATAAACCTCAGACTATGCTTGAAAACAAAAAAAGCCGCCAATTCCGCGACTTTTTCTTTAATAAGGTACTATCCCAGTGCTACATCCAAAATCATCATTAACACGAAACCAAACATCAAACTCATCGAAGCCAAATCCTTGTTGCCTTTTTCCTGCGAGCTTGGAATCACCTCTTCGGCTACGACAAAGATCATGGCTCCGGCCGCAAAACTCAAGGCATACGGCAGCATGGGTTCAATGAAAGCTACGGCGACCGCGCCTATTACCGCGGCAATAGGTTCGACCATTCCCGAGAACTGTCCATAGAAAAAGCTTTTTCTCCGCGACATTCCGTCACCGCGCAGCGGCATCGAGACAGCTACACCCTCCGGGAAATTCTGAATGCCGATGCCCAGTGCCAGTGTCAAGGCTCCCACCAGAGATGCCTCCGTTCCCCCGTTCGCAAGAGCCCCAAATGCGATCCCCACCGCTAATCCTTCCGGAATGTTGTGCAGCGTGATGGCCAGAACCAGCAAGGTGCTTCTTTTTCTCACTCTCGGATTATACCCCTCCGCTCCTCCCATCGGAGAATTGGGGTGAAGATGGGGTAGAATCTTATCGATTCCCCATATGAATACTCCGCCTAATAAAAATCCGAACGCAGCCGGAAACCAGTTCCCGATCGGATTGCCTTCCGACAGTTCGATGGCCGGTGCCAATAATGACCAGTAGCTGGCCGCAATCATGACGCCACCGGCAAACCCCAACATACTATCCAGCAAGCGCTGGTTCAATGTCCTTGTAACAAAAACAAGAGCCGCACCTAACGCCGTCATCCCCCAGGTAAACAAGGTGGCCAGCAATGCTTGGATAATGGGATTGAAATTCATAAAAAAGTCTACCATGCAACAAAGAACCCCTTCGATGAAATTAATATGATACTGATACTATTTCCTAATGCGAGCCCTACATGCATTTTGTCGGTGATCCGATACATCGATCTAGAGAATATGTACCCGTACGCGCCCATTCCGATGCATTTCAATGCAAATAATTATATATCATAAATTTCATAAAGTTGATAGATTGTTTTTCCGTGGCACCGGATCGGACCAGCCGTTTCCCCCAGAACGCTCACCTTTTGGTAAGTACCTGTAAGAAAAGTGCATACTTACATCAATCCGGCGAGCCCTTTATACTCTAGAACATACATCAACCCCAAGGAGGAATCATCTTTTGAAAACACTCGTTATCGTAACGCATCCGAACATAGAAGCATCGCTCATCAATAAGCGCTGGATAGAAGAACTCCGGCAATACCCGGATAAGTATACCGTTCACGAATTACACAAGGCGTATCCGAACAGAATCATTGACGTGGAAAAAGAGCAGCAGCTCATAGAATCGCATCAAAATTTAGTTTTGCAATTCCCCGTTTATTGGTTTAGCTGCCCGCCGCTCCTAAAACAATGGCTGGATGATGTTTTGACTTATGGTTGGGCTTATGGTTCGAAAGGAGGCGATAAACTAAAGAAACGCAAAGTCGCATTAGCCGTATCCGCCGGCATTAAAGAGGAAGATTATCGGGAAGTCGGAAGGTATCGCCACACCTTGGAGCAGCTGCTGGCTCCGTTTGAGACGACGTTCTTATATTGCGATGCCGACTATCGCTCGTTCTATGCTTTCTACGGGCAGGAGAAGGAACCTGGCGGAAACGCGCCGGACATGGAGCCGTGGCCGCCCCAAAGCACATTGGATATAAGCGCCCGGCAGTATTTGAAGTTCTTAGACAACCTATGATGAGTTGATGAACAAATAAGTAAAAAAGAAGTATTTCCTTCTGAAGGAAATACTTCTTTAGTTACATCGGCCGTCGTCAAGCTTCACGCTGTACACCTTCCGGAGCGCTCAAACTGTTCTTCTCTCCCCATTCGCACATCATTTGTAACACAGGTATGAGAGAAAGTCCGCGTTCGGATAAAGTGTATTCCACTTTCGGGGGAACCTGGGGATATTCCGTCCGAACGATAAGATCATCCGTTTCCAGCTCCTTTAACATGATGCTAAGCGTTTTAAAGGATATGGAGCCGATGCTTCGCTTCAGCTCATTATGCCGCATGACCTTTTTTTCCGACAGCCAGTACAGGATGATCATTTTATACTTGCCGCCGATTAAGGACAATGTATATCCAAAGCCGGTGTCTTGGGGTTTCACGCCGGTCGGTACACAGGTTTCGCTTTCCCGCACAAGCCACACTCTCCTTCCGATCTGTTTCCAAAGCTCGGTATTAGGATCATTTTATCACAAATAAGATCCTGGAAACTCAGGAGATTTCCCTTCCGGCATGACAATCAACCAGCCCAGACGTCTTTTACATATTGTCCTGACGACTCCAAACCCGACAGCCAGGCAGCAGCATCTTCAGCATTCACGCCATGACGCTCCTGATAGGAACGAATCAGCGTTTGTTCCACCTCCGGAGCCATCCGGGAGCCGTCGCCGCAAATGTACATTTGCGCTCCGCCCTCAAGCAGCGACAGCAATAACATTCCGTCTTGTTTCATCAAATGCTGAACATAGCATTTCTCCGCTCCGCTTACCCTCGAGAAAGCCGTATGCAAAGTGACCAGCCCCTCCTGCTCTGCCCGCTCAAACTCCTCGCGGTACAGGAAGTCCTGCTCCGGATTCCGGCAGCCGAAGTACAGATGCGCGGCACCCAGCTCTTGACCTGCCTCCCGAAGCGCTTGTCTCGCTTGGATAAATCCCCTGAACGGTGCAACGCCCGTGCCTGGTCCGATCATGATCATGGGCGTGGCCGGATCCTTCGGCAGCGCAAAACCCGACTCGGGAGAGCGTATAAACATCAAGACCTCCGCGCCCGTTTCCAATTCGGCCAAATAGTTCGAAGCAATGCCCCGATATTCTCCCTTGCCGCTCCATGCCCGGTCCCGAACGACGCTAACCGTGATGCTTGCCGTATTCCGGCTAACCTTCGGTGAGCTGGATATCGAATAATATCTCGGCTTCAATGGCGGCAGAAGCTCAAGAAACCGTTCAAACGGCAGCTCGCAGGCTTCATACCGCTCCAGCAGGTCGAGCATGGTGATCCGTTTGGCCCGAACTTCGGCCTGATAGCTCGCTTCCTCTATCAGTTCTTGGAGCTCTTTGGCATGCGGCGGACATACCGTGCTAGCGGCCATTTCCCGTATCTGCGCCCTTGTAGCCGGTTCCTGCAGTTCGACGCTGCGGGACAGCAGATCGTCGAGTCGGACGGGGATACCGGTCGGCAAATGCGCGCCGCTTCTTCCTTCTGCAGACAACATGAGATGGGAGCCCGAGTTCAGTTTGAATCTTCGAAGTACTCGCTGAACCAGTGTCTTTGGATTGACCGGAAGCACTCCCAGATGATCGCCTTCGAGGTATTCCGTTTCCGGCGGGAGCGAGATTTCGATATGCTGCGTGATCCTTCCGCTGCCCTCATGCTGCAGATTGCGGCTAAGCACGATACGCCCCGTCACGGCGCGGTAGGTTTCCGCCAATGGAACGGCGGCCGCCCCCTGGACGAACCGAACGGACAAGGCGCTGCGTTTCAGTCCATGAACCGCCGTAACCGGCAATCCGAGTGCTTGCATCAAATCCGGCCATAAATGCTCCGTCCATTCATCGACTTCCCGCTCAAAATCGCCGCTTGCATCACTTTCGCCGCGCTGGATCAAACGCTGCGCCCCTTTAAGTGCAAGCTGCTCGTCGATGAAGCGGGGAATACGCTGATACGTGCTTGCCCAGTTATGGTCTCCGCACCCGAATACCGCGTAACGAACGCCCTCAATTTCGGATTCGTTCGCGTTCTCCAGCCATTCCATGAAAGTCTTGGCATTGGAAGGCGGTTGTCCGTTGTACGAAGCAGTAACGATGACTACGACGCCTTCCTTCGGAAGCTTTCCTGCATATTCGTCCAGTGTGCCCACCTGGCTGTCGAACCCTTGGTGCTTCGCAGCATCCGCCACCTCTCTGGCAATTCCCTCAGCCGTGCCCAGATTGGAACCGTACAATGCGAGCAGCGGCGTATGATGGGCAAATGCCGCCGAAGGATCTGACTTGACATCATCCCGTTTCTTCGATTCGAGTGAAGCAACTTGACCGCCACCCGGTACCAGGAGAGCCGTCCCGCCTTGACGGCTTCGAACCTGAATCCGGAACCCTTCCGGCTTCA
This sequence comes from Paenibacillus sp. HGF5, assembly GCF_000204455.1. NCBI lineage: Bacteria > Bacillati > Bacillota > Bacilli > Caryophanales > Paenibacillaceae > Paenibacillus > Paenibacillus sp. HGF5. The sequence goes on from NZ_AEXS01000168.1 coordinate 15,282, forward strand.
GAGTGAGTGTTTCCTTCACTTTCAGCTCATAAGGCTGGTTATCGATCAGTTCGAAATATTTGAGAACCAAACCAAGCACCAGGGTTGCTTCCTGCAGCGCAAACTGCTGCCCGATGCAGGCTCGTTGGCCGTTACCAAACGGTTTGTAGGCGTCATGCGGCACCTGGCTCGGATCCTCGAAGCGTTCGGGTCTGAACGTTTCCGCATCGTCCCCCCACACCCGCGAGTCCCGATGGAGCCCTGGGATTAGGACGGTCACGCTGTCCCCTTTCTTAATGGGATAGGTTCCCCCGATCGCCGTATCTTCCTTTGCATACAAGGAGAAAGCAGGCGCCGTTGGCCATAAGCGCAGCGACTCGTTGAGTACCATGCGGACATATTTGAGTTCCCTCACCTGGTTATAGGTCGGAACGGGATCTTTCAGTACGCGGTCCACTTCGCTGACCGCCTTAAACAAGGCTTCCGGATTTTTCATCAAATAATAAATGGCAAAGGACAGCAACCCGCTTGTCGTCTCATGTCCGGCGATCAGAAAGGTGATGATCTGGTAACGGATGTTCTCATGATCAAGAGACTCGCCTGTATCGGGATCGACGCCTTCCAGCATATGCGCCAGCAAATCCCCTTCTTCTCCGCCGTGCTTTCTGCGATCTTGGATGAGCTCATCCACAAGGGAGAACATGAACTGGATGTCCTCCTGAAACTGCCGTTTCTTTTTAATCATAAACATGTCCTGGATGCCCAGACGATGAAGCTGGTTCATGCCCTCATCCAGCGCCCGCACCATGCTGTCGATAAATGGATGGTTGTCTTCGCGGTAAAAGCTGTTAAACCGGTAATTAAATCCGCAGAGGCCGATCGTATCCAGCGTCAAGCGCGTCATGTCTGCAGGAACGTCCACGGTTTCGTCCGGATTGAGCCTAGCCCATTTCTGGATCAGCTGCATGGCGATATCGACCATTTTGGTGTGGTAGCCTTGCATCGCGCGCTGGCTGAAGCTGGAGAGCAAAATGTTATGGGCTTTTTTCCAGTTGGGCTCCTGCGTGGCGCTCGTAAACAATCCATCCCCTGCGAATGGGCGGACATTCTGCAGCGGTGCCCAGATTCGTTTATCAAACCGCTTCTCGTCACAAGCATCCTTGACATATTCATGTCCCGAAACGTACAGTTCCTTTCGTCCGCCCGGATATTGAAATTGAAAGATCGGTCCGAGCTCGGAGGCAACCTTCACAAGCGATTGGACCGGAGCGGCGGAATCCAGCAGCGGCAGATTGCCGAGCGGACCGTAGGTTTTAGGCTGAGGCACTTCCTTGGTTTGTGTCATGCGATCTCCCTCCATCATCCCTGTTCATCTCTTTGTATTTGCCCATATTCGGACAGAATAATTCCCGTTTCAGAACCAATTGACCAATTTCGTAATGTGGTCATTTTCATGTAAAAAAGGAGGATTCGACGCGGCATCGTTTGTTTTCACTTACAATGGCTGCCTGATCCTGCCTTTACCCTATCATGATATGGATATCCGCACATCTGCCGGAGGTCCGTAATATCGTATAGGTCCGCTGTTATTCGTTTATTACTTTTCAACCAGGAAGTGACCCGTTATTACAACTTTTGGACTATGAATCCACAATATCGTTTGAACCGATATGGCCATCCCCTTACATGTAAGCTGACATTCACGGATCTATGCTAGTGGATCCAGCCGTGATTCTCATTTTACTTGCTTTAGAGATACGATATGATTAATGCCTATTTTTCCTGCTCTCTTTGGGGGAATCGTGGTCCGTTTGTATTCCTTAAAACCCATCTTTTCGTAGAGTTTCATCGCTGGTATATTCGTATCGGCTACCTCTTCTATTAAAAACTCACGGTATGGGGCAGCTTCAAGAATATGGCCTATGATCAGCGAGCCTACCCCTTGTCCTCGATATTCCGCGGCCGTCCCCACAAACTCAATCGAACACTTGATCGGAGACGGATTCGCAAGTGGCGTTTCAAATTCCTTTTTCAAAAACATGTGCGCAAGGCTGCCTTTATATAATCCCAAATGCTCTCGCAGCTCTTTTTTGTTGAGTTTCACGGATAAAGAGGTGCCGTCCGAACATGCAGCCATTCCAGCCACTTTGTCGCCGGCAACGGCAACATAAAATTGGTCCAGGTTAAACATGTGGGCAAAGGCTCTGGCGATTTGCTCCTTATCTTTAGAGAAATATCCAAGCCATTGCGAGAACCCATCTGCAAAAATACGGGACATTTGAATTCTTACATCCATTTCTAATTGATCGGCTTTCCTAACTGTAAACATAATCACTCTCCCTCCTTGAACAGGAATAATGTGAGTACGCTCGGTGATGGCATAACGAAGTTGTTTTTCAATATCACTTTCATATCAGCCAGGCCCTGCAATGCCGAATAAAACAACACGGCCATTTCCTGGGGATCTCCGGAACGGAAATCGCCTGACTCCTGTCCCTTCTTAATAAGTGCGGCCGTAGAACGCAACAGCCGACCATTTACCTCTAAAACCTCAGCTTGTTTCCGATTGGCTCCATCACCGGAGAAGAACAGCTGATTCATGAGAATCAGCAAATTGGCAAGCTCTTCCCCATCCTGCATATCGTGATAAATTTCATCAACAAACTGCGTCATGAGTTTTTTCGGCGAATCAGCGTCTTCGAAGGTTTGGATGATTTGGGTCAAGCCGTTAAGCGCAAATTCAACAAGTTCATTAAACAAGCTTTCTTTTGTTTTGTAATGCCGGTATAAAAGCCCGATGCTGATACCGGCTGCATCCGCTATGTCCTGCACATTCGTGGAGCCGAACCCTTTTTGAACAAAAAGCCGCATTCCGGCGGATTGTATTTTTTGTCTGGTTGCGTTACGCATTTCTTCGTATTGTTCCTTTGTACGTGGCAAGCTGCTCCTCCTTTTTATTGAGTGAGTTTTTACTCATTATAAAATGCTGATCTTGGATAATCAAGCCATAAACGATGGAATTAGCAAATTGGCCCCCAAGAGCAGTAAATCTAACCGCATGATTTCACGATGATAACCGAAACAAACGGTTGCAGATTCGCAATATATTAAGTCACAGAATTTCGTTGCATCAGAAACTTTTCTGTAAATGTTCACAGAATTTTCACTTACGAGGAGCTTTTCCCCATCCCTATAATTACAAAGGTAACTAGAAAGGATGATGAAAGTGCCAACTACAAAGAAAGAAAATTTCTATTTTGGTATGATGATGTGTGTGGGAATGGTCATCATGATGACCACCTACAATCTGATCACGAACGGATTGATCGGAAACATATCGCTTGCAGCCGTACTCCTGCAGTTTGTTCTGGGCTTTATGATTGCCTTCCTGCTGGAGCTGTTTGTTGTCGGCCCTGCAGCCAAAAAAATCGTATTTTCCATTACGCGCAACAAATCCAGCAAAATGATCATGATCGTGGCAATGGCCTTTTTTATGGTGATTGGGATGGTGACTTTTATGTCCATGTACGGTCTGGCGTCCTCTTACTATGCCGACGGCCTGCCTGGTGAATCGCTGCTTGGAAGCTACTTCTCCATTTTTATTAAAAATTTTGTGTTTGCGCTGCCGCTTCAACTCCTCATTGTAGGCCCGATCGTGCGGTTCCTGTTTGGCAAGCTGAAAGCTAACCGCATGAACGAATCCCTAACGACCGTCTAGAATATCGGAGTCTTCGCCATACTCATCAATAAAAGCCGCGATATGATCGCGGCTTTTTAGATATCCAGTATTCTTCTGCATGGAGGATATATCTGTGATCCATTCCTTGCTCTGATTAGCCGAAGCTTCAAATTTGGGCTTCTTCCATGGCTTTACGAACATCATAATCACGGATATCGATATCCAGCGGCATGCGGAGCGCCAGCTTTGCCAGCTGATACCCTAGAAATGGCCCCATCGTTAGTCCAGACGCTCCCAGCCCGTTTGCCGTAATCAGCCCTTCCCACTCGGGAACTGGGCCGATGACGGGAAGAAAGCCGGGCGTAAACGGACGAAAACCGACTCGCACCTCCTGAAACGTGCTGTCCGCTAAATCAGGCGCCAATGCCAATCCTTTATTCAGGATTTCCTGCATGCCGCCAGGGGTCACCCTCGTATCGTAGTCCTTGATATCATTTTCGTGAGTCGCCCCGATCACGATCCTTCGGTTATCGAAAGCGAGCAAATATTGATCCGAAGGCGGCATGATCACCGGCCAGTCTCCTGTATCACGATGATCGGACACCTCTACATGCATGATTTGCGCTTTCTGATAGTGAACCTGAAAATGAATGCCTAAAGGCTGCAGCAGTTGTTTTGCCCAGGCGCCGGCACAGACGATGACTTCATCAGCCGAGTAGCGCTTGGATCCGACTACGGCTCCAGTTACGCGGCTCGCCTGATACTGCAGCTCGGCATTCCCGTTTATTAGCTCGGCTCCGTGCCTTTGCGCTGATCGGATCAACGCATCTCGCAGCGCCCGACCATCGACACGGGCAGCGCCGCTGATATGAACGGAATGATAGCCTTCCTGGAGCAAAGGAAACCGTTCACGGGTCTCTTCCTCATTCAGCGGTGTGATCTCGCCGATTTCCGGAGCTTCCGCTTTTCGAGCATGGGCCCGCTCCTCCATCTTACTGATTTTGTTCACATCTTCATGAATGCTAAGGGCGCCGACTTGAGCGTAGCCCGTGTCTGTCTCGCCCTCGCTGATAAGCTCGTTTATGAACTCAGGATAAAAGCGTGCGCCGGCTTTGGCCAATCGGTACCATGCCTGATTCCGCCTTTGCGACAGCCAGGGACATATAATTCCTGCTGCGGCATCCGTAGCCTGCCCTTGATCTTTGCGGTCTATAACGAGGACTTCCGCTCCCATTTTGGCTAACTGATAGGCGGCCGATGCCCCCAGAATTCCAGACCCTATGACGATGACTTTCTTCATGTATGACATTCCCTTCCTCAAAGCACTGTATCCATTATAGCGAATACAGAAAAAAAGTATAACGCCCGCCATCTAGCTGTTAGGAACGGCCGGCTAATGCATATTTCAGCAGGGATATTTCTTTCATACAAAAAAGCCGCCAAATAGGCGACTTTACATCCATATGATCTAGGGTTGATCTGATGAAATGGTTAATCTTATTTTTCCATGACAGCAAAATAGTTCTCTTCGTCATCCGCAAAATTGAAGACTCTGCCGGAAGGCAAATGTACCACTTCGCCGACCGTGATATTGTGGCTGGTTAAATGACGATGCAGCGCATCGAAATTTTCCGTGAACAACATTAAGGACGGTGTGCCCAAATGTAATTCTGGCGACATTTTGGCTACGAGTTCCTTATCATGCAGAATGATGCTTGTTTCTGCTTCCTTCGTTGGAGCGATTTCAATCCATCTCATTTCACCGTTGTTCTCTTCAGCGATAACTTCAAATCCTAGCATCTCAGTCCAAAACTTCACGGCTTTTTCCTGATTGTATACATACACCATAATTTGACCAACTTTGCTAATCATCGATTCTACACTCCCTCATATAAGTAAATGAAATGTTATACCAGCCTGCTTTTATGACTTCCTTTCTGTTTTTATCCTAACATGCCAAAAACATTCAAATTTCTTTTCAATTGCGAATTAATGTAAAAAAAGCTGCCGCTAATGTGCGGACAGCTTTTTTTGAAATTTACCATTTAAAGAACCATGGGCTAGCTAATCCGAACTCCCTCTTCTTCCCGGGATAACCGCCTTGTTTCTTTCTTATGCTTCTTGATTGCCTTCAAGCTCAACGATTTTCGTTGCGACATTTTCGCAAAATGCACGATCATGCTCCACAAACAGAATGGTTGGTGCATACTCCAGCAATAGCTCTTCAATTTGCATACGGGAAATAACGTCAATAAAATTAAGCGGTTCATCCCAAATATGCAAATGAGCCTGCTCACTAAGACTTTTGGCGATCAGGACCTTCTTCTTCTGTCCCCCGCTATATGTCGAAATATCCTTTTCGAACTGGAGCCTCGAGAAATCGAGCTTCCGCAAAATGGATTTAAACAGACTCTCGTCAATTCCGCTGCTCGTGGCATAATCCGACAAGCTGCCCCGAAGATGGGACGTGTCCTGGGATACATAGGATATTTTCAGCTGACGATCCCTGCTGAGATGTCCCGTGTACTGCAGATCTTCTCCGCATATTAATTTCAGGATGCTGGATTTTCCTGATCCGTTTTTACCTGAAAGGGCAATTCGCTCCCCTTGTTCGATCGTGAAACTTACGTTCTCACACACCGTCTTGGAGCCATACGAAATGGATACATTCTCCAGCTCGACCAGCTGCTTTTTGTGATACTCGAGCTGGGAAATCGCAAGACTCTCGGAGCTCTCGATGTTTTTAAGGAGCTTCGATTTTTCCTCAATAGCGGATTGTTGCCGCTGCTCCAGGTTTTTGGAGCGTTTCATCATTTTGGCTGCCTTGTGGCCAATATACCCTTTATCGACTTTGGAGCCGGAATTTCTGGTGCCGTTTTTCGTTTTTTCTACTTCATGCGACCAATTTCCCGTTCTTTTGGCAGAATCGGTTAATCGTTTAATGTCTTTCCTGAGTTTCTCGTCACTGGCAAGCTCAAATTGATCCTGTCGCTTTTTATTTTCCCACCACGCGGAGAAATTGCCCTTTTGAATCTCGATATTGGTTTTATTGATGGACAGGATGTGATCGACACAGTCATCCAGGAATGCTCGATCGTGAGATACCAAAATGTACCCGCTTTTTTTGTTGAGATAGTCGCTGACCGATTTTCTCGCATGCATGTCAAGATGATTGGTCGGCTCGTCGATCAACAGGAAGCGGTTCTCTTTGGTAAAGAGCGCCGCCAACATCACTTTGGTTTGTTCTCCGTTCGACAATGATGCATAAGGCCGATACAGAACATCTTCCGATACCTTCAGCAAGTTAAGCTCGCGCACGATTTGCCAATGAACATACTCCGGATAAATCTCTTCGATTACATCCTGGGTAAGATATTCCTTGTGCTCGACATGGTAAGGAAAATAGTCGAAGCTCACGGCGGACGAAATATTCCCGCTGTATTCATACTTGCCCTGCAGCAGGTTCAAGAACGTGGTTTTCCCTCTGCCGTTTCTTCCGGTAAATCCTAACTTCCAATCGGTATCGATTTGAAAGCTCACATTCTCGAATATAGGATCATAACTGCTTTCATAAGCAAAGGTTAGGTTCGTTACATTAATTAATGACATTTTACTCATTCCTCTATGGCGATATTTCAGAACGAAAAAAGCGCAAATAACACCTGATCCCGGTGCTATCCACGCTAACGTTAACCTAACTATACCATAAAGAAACCAAGCGATTGATCAAGTCATCGCTAAGCATGCCTGTATATGAATATAGAAGGATAAAGTTCCGGTATCTGATTGGTTATGATGTGAACCTTGTCTAGTGTTCCCCGTTTCGACAGGTTCACATAAACATCTACAACCTCTAATTCAGTCATCGCTTTATCCCTCCTCTGCATGATCACTCATTATAGTTCGAATATAAAAAAACTTAACATGAAAACCTCCCATTGGTCAACCGGCTCGGGAGTCTCACCATTTCAATATTCTGAACAAAGGCCAAGGATCATATCCGACTTTCCGATCTTGCGCAAATAGCGGGTTGCTGTTAGGATAATTCGAGTGGCAGCTAGCTGCCTAATCATATGGATCGAAAAGCAGGTGACCGATTATGAATTTGTTAAAAGAATTTAAAACCTTCGCACTCAAGGGTAATGTGCTGGATTTGGCCATCGGGGTGATCATAGGGGCGGCCTTCGGCAAGATTGTATCCTCGCTCGTGAGCGATATCATTATGCCGGTGATTGGCTTGCTTCTTGGCGGAGTGGATTTATCAGGGCTGAAGGCTACCATCGGGGACGCAACGCTGACTTACGGGGTCTTCCTTCAAACCGTCGTGGACTTCCTGATTGTCTCCTTCTCGATATTCATGTTCATCCGAACGCTCAACCGCTTCAAACGCAAAGAAGAGATCAAAGCCGAAGAACCGCCGGCTCCGTCGAAGGAAGAAGTTTTGTTGGCTGAGATTCGCGATTTGCTGAAACAGCAAAACCAGGCCTCCGAAAAATAATAGTTCCATTAGAACGTGTTTTCAATATGAAAACACGTTCTTTTTTTGACCCACTACGGCTCGCATGGCGATCCCTGCCCACCTTATATAATATTGACAGATCCGAATCATTAGAATTATAATTCATACTATCCCCACTAAAATAGTATGTATTAAAAATCGGCAAATAACCGTCCAACCTTGGGCTGCCCGGAAAAGGAGAGATTCCACATGCCAAATGTTCAAACGTTTAAAGCTACCGCCCAATTGAAAGAAGGGGTAAAAGTCATAACGAAAGCAAGACAATTCGAGCTTGTCATTGATGAGCCTCAAAGTCTCGGCGGTACCGATACCGGAATGAATCCCGTCGAAGCCTTGCTTGCTTCCTTGGGTGCATGCCAATCGATCGTAGCCCGCGTTTATGCGCCGAAATTCGATGTGGTGCTTGAGGATTTCAGGGTAGACGTCGAAGGCGACTTGGATCTGGACGGATTTTTTAACCGCTCCGAGGTACGCCCCGGATACTCCGACATTCGATATACGTTTTACATCAAGACACCATCGCCCGCCGATAAGGTGGAGTCGTTCGTGGCATTCCTGGAGAGTAAATGCCCTGTGGGCGATACGATTGCTGCGCCGGTGAATCTTAAGCTGAGTCGCATCGTCATCGAAAACTGAACTCATGTACATAGAGGGAGGCAAGACATGCACACAGCAGTCCTGCATCCCTCTTTTATCTTATGCTTAAAAACTTGAGTCTACGCTGGGCTCCACCATCCAAATCTACAATCGCGCCATCTGACCACCTTTGATCTCTAAAGGCTCGCCATCTGCGCTAATCCATACGTTTAAGGCACTGGGGTTATGGATCATCCGGCTATCTGCCGAGAAACGAAGTTGGTCCAACGCACTGCAGTATGCATAGATCTCGGCATTCGTGGCATACCAGATATCATTCCGGCCGCCGATCATGTCCCCGAACCGATCGACGAGATCCCAGTTGCGGTCGTTCTCGAACTCATAACTGTGGCCCCACACGTACAGGATGGTCATTCTAGAGAAAATCTGCTGCATATCCACGAACTTCTCCGCGTATTCCACCATTTCTTTATGGTGACAAGTCGGATGCCAACGAAGCCAATCATCGGGCTTATGAAACGAGCCATGGCTGTTTACCGTGCGAGCGTATTCCATGCCGACATATCTTAAAAGGCCGATTACTTGTTCACTGTAAGTGCCGAACGGATAACTCATTCCCTTAATGGGGTAATGAACCAGAGCTTCTAACGCTTTCCGGTCCTCTACAACCTGCTCCACCACTTGTTCGGTAGGTATTTGCTCAAGGAAGGGATGATCCACGGTATGCGCGGATACCTCATGCCCCCGGTACAAGGATGCGACCTCCGAAGGGTCGATGTATCCGTCTTTGCCAAGCGTTCCGCTGTTCAAATGAAACGTGCCCCGTATTCCGTACTCATTCAGCTTCTTGACCAATTTCCGATCATATTCGCGGCCATCATCAAAGCTAAGCGTCACTGCCTTCTTGGCGCCATTCGGAAAACGGTCATATTGTATGCGCATTCAATTCCCTCCCATTTAAGATATTGACTCGCATCATAGCCAATTAAGTTTCATTATACGATGATTGACACCGGGGATTCATCTATTATTTCCTGTTTACAGCATATAGGAATCGACCATAGCCGATCTCAGCCGCATTTTTCATCAGCTCGACATTAAGCCAGGCCGCCAGCTTATGAAAGGGTTGATCCGTGAAAGGCCACATGGTTCGTTCCGTCGAAAGAAACGCATCGTCCGTCAACGCCGCCGCTTCACGTTCCCATCGCAGTCTCAAATCGTTAATCCGCTCTCTGGCCTCTTGAATGCTCCCAGCAGAATAGATATCGTTGCGGTTCATCGACCCGTTTCCGAACGAATGGTTCAGCACCATCGTCCACCAGTAGGTGATATGCCATGTCAACCAGGATATGCTGGGCGGGCCGATATCGTATTCCTCGGATTCCGGCCATTCCGCGCGCCAGATTCCGTATTCTCGATAAACATGAAGCCCCTTCGAGGCAGGCCGCCAAAAAAACTCCTCGTCCTGAAGGCCCGTGAGATGCAAATCTAGCATCTGCCAAGCGATTTGGAACTGGAAATCAAGGGTGTTTCGAAGGATACAAGGCGGTTTAGCCGTATTTTTGTCCTGCATAGTACAACCCTCCGTATTTCGTTTATAATATAGATGTTATTAACTTTCGTCTATTAATACAAGGATATAATAAGCGATTGTTTATCACCGGTCAATCCATGGATCTGAACATCAGCAAACAAAAAAGCCGCAAGGATGCGGCCTATCTGGTGCCCATGCCCGATTCGGATAAACGGGTGGCTTTGACGATATAGGAAGCCAGTCCGGGGATCATCCGTACGATACCGGGATAGAAGCGATTGCTTTTGGCAAAAGCCAGATTCTGAATTCTTCTCGCCCTTCGAAGCAGCTGCGCAAAGGTGCGATTGGCTTCGTGCGTGTACTGATTTTGCCATTGAGCGAAGTTGATTTCTCCGTTTAAATATTTGTCGGTCCAGCCGGAGCACAGCAGAGATGAACGCAGGGCAACCGACATTCCGTCTCCGCAAAGCGGCGGAAGCATCAGCATGGCATCGCCGATGTGCGGATATTGCGACCACGGTTCCGGTCTGTCGGATAAACGAAGCGGGGCGATCGATACCTGGGTGCCCTCAACCGGCTCTCCTTCAGCCAACCGTTCAGTTAACCTGTTGTTCGAGCGTGATGCGGCTTTGAGAATTTCGGGTACCGATTTGCCGCTTCCTTGTACCGAATTCAAGGTCAGCAATGCAGCCACGTTGACCTTCCCATTCTCGACCGGCGATATCCCGACATAACCGCCCTCGCAAAAATACAACTCTACCCTGGAAGGCACTGTGATGCCGGCAAAATGCGACTTTACGCCGACATACACGGTATCATCGCGATATGTTTCGGCTGAAGCAACACCGCGCGGTTTCTTAGTTCCGTAGGCTCCAATGACGGCTCTTGCCTCATACCGAACCTGTTCGTTCCCTTGCCTCGTTTCGACTTCATAACGTTGATCGCCCCGCTTCCGGATCTCGGTCACGGTAGACCCCGTTACAATCTCCGCACCCGCGCTCAAGGCATTCTCATGCAATAGGCGATCCAGCTCGTAACGGCTGATGCCGGTGGCATTACCCGGTAACGGTGCGGTGATGACGCCGCCATGAGGCATCACGATTGAGGCATGATCCATCGCAGCGGGGTTCACCTCCTGGACTTGAAGATGGACACCCAGATATTCCAGCATCTCTCGGGTCTCTGGGGACATGAATTCGCCGCAGGTTTTGTGGCGCGGAAAGGATTGGCGATCCAGCAGGATCGTACGATGCCCCTGCTTGGCAAGCTGCAGGGCACAGCTCGTACCGGCAACTCCCGCGCCGATGACCAACACATCGGCTTGCTTTGACATATGTGAACACCCGCCTTTTAGCTTGCATGAAGAATTTAATCATCGGTTTTGGCAGCCGATTATGGCTTCCTATCGTTTTGGGATAACAACGGAATAGCGGAACAATGGCTTCCATCGATAGGTCAAAGTGGCGTGATTAAGCTGCTCTTTCAGTTCTCTCCAATCTCTCCCTTTAAACCCCTTGGCAACCGATAACGGCCCATCGTGACGAATATAACGATTGCGTGAGATGAGACGCGTTGTGATCCAGACGGCCGCGTAAGGCACAGGATGCCGATGGATATCGTTAATGACGACGCCATGAACGGAGGTTCGCAGCATATGCGACACGATCTCCATGAGCTGCTGTCCCTGAAAATGGTGGATGAACTGGGATCCGGTCACGATATCAGCCGACGCATCAGGCAGTTCCTTAACGTCCGCGCGACGTACATGAACCCTCGGTTCATGACGAAACAGCCGTCTCGCCTCTTCGCAGGCTTCTTCCGTCACATCGACTAAGGTAATGCTCAGCTCCACGCCCATTTGATCCGACCATTGGAGCAGCTTCCGGTTCACATCGCCGGAACCCGCGCCAACATCTATGATGCTAAGGGTATACGGACAGCCGATCGTTTTCCAGAGCTTCACCACGCCGTCCAAGGTCGGGCCCGGTGCCGCGAATATGCGATTCAACCGCCTTAAATGCCGGAGCGCTTCGCTCAGCTCTTCTCCGCCCATGGAGAAGTCATCCATAAGCTCATCTTCTTGTGCCCGGATGGACAGCGTTCTAAAGAAGGACATGGTCCTGCTCCTTAACCGTTGGCGCATAAGCCTTTACATAGGTAAAACGCATAAGCTCCGCCGTTAAGCCAGGTCCGAAAGCCATGGCTACTCCTTCCGTCGAAGCTTCATTCCGTTCTTTCATCTTCTGGCGCATCGCGTTCAGCACGAACATAATCGTCACGGAGGAAAGATTGCCTGCCGTTCTTAGAATCTCCCGGCTGTATTGGGTTTGCTCGTCGGTCAAGCGCATTACTTCCTGCACTGAATCTACGATGCCCCGGCCGCCCGGATGGATCGCCCATAATTCCGGAAGCTTGTCGCCTCCCAGCAGAACACGAAGCTCATCCTCCAGATGAGTACCAAGCAATTTGGGAATACGCGGCGACAGGAAAAGATCAAAGCCCGTATTGCCTACCTCCCACGTCATATCCTCCGTTGAATCCGGGAGCAGGACGGAATATCCCGTGCCGAGCTCCACATAATGCTGATGCTCTGCTTCCGGCTGACCGATGACACAGGACGAGGCACCATCGCCGAAGAATGAGGCCGCAAACAATGCTTCCCTCTCCCGAACCGGCTGGAAGTGAAGCGTGCAAAGCTCGACGCACACGACCAGCGCGTGCGAACCCGGCGCTCCACTCACAACATCCCGCGCCATTTGGATTGCTTTAAGACCAGCGGCACAGCCTTGGAAGATTAATGGCAAGCGATTGACCCGCGGTGAAAGCCCCAGCTTCCGAATCAACAGAACATCCATCCCCGGCTGGTATTGACCCGTGCAGCTGACCGTAATGAGATGCGTAATTCGATCTGGAGACATGCCGGCATCTTTCAATGCCTTCTCGGCAGCCTCCACGCCAAGCGGGAGGGCCTCTCTCTTATATGTATCCATACGCTCTTCGGTTGTCGGAATGACGGACGCGTCATGGGAATGCAAATATCGGCACTTCTCCAAGGGATCCAGATAGTTGGATTCGCAAGTATAACGAGTTTCGACTCCGCAGGATCGAAATACTCTTCGGGCAAAGCGGGCCAGATCGGGTCTGTCCTGCAGCGTGGATGCGATTAATTCTGCGATATCCGACTGAGCTACGGAATGCACCGGCAATGCCGTGCCCATCCCGAGAATCGCGACATCGGATCTACCGTTTGTTTGCTTCATGCTCAAACCTCCTGCAGTCTTGGAATTATACATGATTACCCACCCCGGGGCTTTTTGAACTTGTTTAACTTCTATTTGAGGTTAGGATAACCCGAACATAGCAAATCATATCCAATTCAAACCAAATCACTTGTAAAATCGCATCCGCAAACAAAAAAACCACGATTCACGTGGTTTTTCAGACTTACCGGTCCTTGTCATCAAAGGAACAAGCAATGGCTGTTGATTCTGAACGGATGAACGTAATTGAGCTTCGGTTATATTACTTGACCGGATTCAGCTTCGTCATCCTGACTTCCCAGAACTTCTGCATGGGCAAGAAGAACCCATTGATTGGATTGGTCGTAACCGGATACCTCGGCAACCACACGATATCGAGGGTACATCCATTCGGGACGGGTACCGGCTTCCAGAGCGGAGGTGTCCGTCAAACCGACCGCATGCGGCTCTAGCAAATGAATCAAAGTGCCTTGCGGAAAAAAGGCCTCGATCCTGCCTTCTACTCGTGCGCCGATAGGAAACATGCGCTGGATCCGCTGCCAGTCCTCCATCCCGGCAAGAAGCTGCTTCTGCCAGAGCTCTTCGAATGCAGCTTGACTGATTTCTTCATAATAGGGTTCTTTCGGATCAAGTGGATGCTCCGCCAGCAAGAAATGACGGGACTCATGCTTTCGGTTCGACGTGATCCAGCTGCCGTCCTCTTCATGAACCATCTGCCTGTAAGCCGTTCCATCGAGATCCACTTCAAAATACCAGGTCCCCATTCCCGGTTCCTGGACATCTTTCAGATATTTCAAAAGTCGTCCTCCTATCATCTGAGCAACCGTTCAAGAAATTCGGCCAAGTTCCGGTAGCGGCTCTCGCTATAACTTAAATAAACCCACACTCGGGCTCCGGCTCTATGGTTTGGTCCGATTCGGGCCAAACCAAATATGCAGATTTACGAACCGTATGATTGTTTTTTGCTATCGCGCCCGGTTTATTTTACCATATCCAGGTGCTTGGGCGCGGCGTCTTTTCTTTACTATATCAAACAAGCCTGACTGCGACTGCAATCAGGCTTAAAGATCTACACATTAATTTCCGGACATCGTTCTGATCGGCTCGCTGAACTGCTGCGCAAACTCATTTAGATTGATGATCCTTCCATCCACTCTCGACTGCTCAGCCGCGAATGCCATAAGGTGGCTTTGAACGGAACGGCTTGCCGATGTTAGTCCTTGGTTGCTTCCTCCCGTTTGCACCAATCTCAGAAAATCCTTGATCAGACCCATATCTCCGCCGCCGTGGCCGACATGGCCGCCCCGGTCCGCAAAAGAAATTCGCTCGACCTTCCCGCTGCCAAAGTGAATGATCTCTATTTCGTTCTTCTCCATGGCTCCGCGGATTTCTCCGCGGGTTCCCATCAGCTTAATCGTGCGGCTGACATCTCGCGTAAACGCGCTCATCGTGAAGGCGACCGTCACGCTGTTGGCAAACTCCATATTGACGACCTGATGATCCACCACGTCATTGTCGCAATGGTATACGCATCTGCCGTACGGCCCCTCCAGCAGCGCTTGATATCGGGCATCATAACTCATATCGTCACTGATCGCCGAGGTCGGCCAATTCGTGTCCTCGGTCAAATAATGATCAGGTGCATAATAGAGGCACTCATCCGAGACCGGACATCCGTCCAAACAGCGCTTCGGTGCGCCTTCCGGTGCCTGTGCAGCCGTAAAATGGCTCAAGGAGCCGAAGGAGGACACCCGGACGCAATCCGAATCGGCAAGCCAGAGCAGCATATCAAGATCATGGCAGGACTTGGCCAGTATCATTGGGCTGGAATCTTCCGTCCGCCGCCAATTCCCCCGCACAAAGCTGTGCGCCTGATGCCAATAACCCACGTTCTCGTTATGCTGAATCGACATCAATCGGCCGATAGCCTCTCGCTCCAGCAGCTCCTTGATGGTGGAAAAAAACGGCGCGTACCGAAGCACATGACAGATCGAAAATACCAAACCGGCCTGCGAAGCCATCTCACCCATCCGGATGCATTCTTCGGGATCCGGAGACATCGGTTTTTCCAAAAGCACATGGTAGCCGGCCTCAAGCGCCCGCATTGTCGGCTCGAAATGCTGCTTATCCTGGGTACATATGAACACGGCGTCCGCGACCTTGGGTGCTGTAAAAAAATCATTCCAGTTCTCGAAGCATGCCGCGTCTTCAAGTCCATGCCTCGCTTGAAACTGTTCCCTCCGCTGCCGATTCGGTTCTGCGACCGCAACCACCTCCAACTCGTGGGGATGCTGCAGGGCATATTCCAAATAATTGATGCCCCGCAGCCCGGCACCGATCAAGGCGACCTTTACTTTATTCATCCGTTTTCTCTCCCTCCGTAGGTCTTATTCTTTCACGCTTCCGACCGTCATCCCTTTGACAAAATACTTCTGCAGGAACGGATACACGACCATGATCGGCAGTGCGCCCATGAAGATTTGGGCCGTTCGAAGCGTTTTTTCGCTCAAATTCTCCATCGCCTTGATCTGTTCGATCGAAATCGAGGTCATTTGGGAATTGATCGACATAATGAGGGTGGACAAATAGGTTTGCAGCGGGTATTTTTCCGGCGAATTCAAGTACAGAATACCGTCAAACCAAGCATTCCAGTGCCCCACGATGGTGAACAGACCGATCGTCGCAATGGACGGCAGCGAAACCGGCAGGTAAATTCGCCATAATATTCTCCAGTGTCCCGCACCGTCAATCGTTGCCGCCTCTTCCAGCTCCTTCGGGATGGTCCTGAAGAAGTTCAGCATCAGAACCATGTTCCATACGTTAAGCGCTCCGGGCAGAATCAAAGCCCACACGGAGTCGATGAGTCCGGTGTTCTTCACGACCATGTACGTGGGAATCAATCCCCCGCCGAAAAACATCGTTATGGCAAAAAACCACACGTACGGCGTACGGAACTTAAATTGATGATTCGATTTCGATAATGGGTACGCTGTAATGAATACCAGAAGCATATTCACTGCCGTCCCCAACACGACCCGGGTTAGCGAGACGCGGAACGAACGGAAAAACTCTACCTTTTCGCCCAAGTACCGGTAAGCGTCCAGGTTAAAGCCCACGGGCCAGAGTCTCACTTCTCCCGCCATTGCGGCCGTATTCGAGCTTAACGAAATCGAGAGCAAATGAATGAACGGAATGATACCGAGCAAGGTGATGAGGGACAGCACCAGCGTATTCGTGATTACAAACAGCCTTCTGCTGATCGTTGGTTTATGCATCTTCCTACCTCCACTCCGGCCTAAAAGATCCGATAATTGTTATATTTGTAAGCCGCATAGTACGTCACGGCCACGAGCGCCAGAGAGATGACGGATTTAAAGAAACCGACGGCGGCGGCAGGACCGAACTGCTGGCTGAACATGCCCAGTCGATAAACGAAGGTATCAATGATATCCGCCCCTTCATAAACCGTCGGGTTGTACATGATCAAGATCTGCTCGAAACCTGCGTTAAGAATGCCGCCAAGGCTCAACACGCCAAGCAAAATGAGAATCGGCGCCATGCCCGGCAGCGTGATGTGAATCATCTGCTTCCATCTTCCGGCTCCGTCTACTTCTGCTGCCTCATACAGCGTCGCATGGATTCCGGTGATGGCTGCAAGCATGACGATCATGTTGTAACCCATCCCTTTCCATACATCCGATCCGATGACGATCCCGCGGAACCAGTTATTATCCAGCATGAACATGATCGGTTCCATATGGAGCGCGCCCAGAAGGCCGTTCACCGGACCATTCAAGGAGAACAATTCGATGATGACGCCGCCGAGCACGGTCCAGGACAGAAAGAACGGCAGGAAGATGGCGGATTGGATAAAGCGCGAAAACCATCTTCGCGTGACTTCGTTGAGGAGCAGTGCCAATATCAGGGGCACCAGTAGAAACAAAACCATTTTGAATACGGAAATCACGATGGTATTCCACAGAACCTGCTTGAAATCGGGCAGTTCGAAGACATAGCGGAAATTATCGAAACCGACGAAATCCGAGCGGAAGAACCCAGCCAGCGGCTCGAATTGCTGAAAGGCCATCACAAGGCCGGCCATGGGCCCGTATGCGTAAATCAACGTGACAATGACTCCCGGCAGCAGCATCAAATGCAGTAAATATTCTTTTTTCAGCGTTCTCACAGATGAAACCTCCCCGTCCATTTCAAACGGGAGGAGTCTGCCGGCTTCCTCAAGGGCTTCTCCTCCCGCTTTATCAATCCAAGATTACTTGGCGCCCTGCTGGCCGTACCAATCATTGACTTCCTGGGTGATCTGATCCCCGCCCAGCGATTTCCAGCTCTGAACGAATTTATCGAATTCGTCCAGCGAGGCCCCCATGACGATCTTGGTGAAGGTTTCCTGCATCAGCTTATCAAGCTGGGAGCCCTTCTCGACTTGAGTTGCCGTTGGCAGTCCGTAGAACTCGTTATTTACGTAAGCTTGATTCTCTTTGATTTGCCGCGTCATGCCCCAGCCGCCGTCTTTCGCCGCCCGGCTGAAATATTGGCCCCAGTTTACGCCTTTCGAGGCATTCGCGGTATTGCCTGCAAGATAATCCTTTGCCGCCTTGAAGACGTCCGCCACATTTTTGTAGTTTTCGTCATCCAGCGTGATTTCCGTTTGGTTTGCGTCGAGAGCCTTGTTTACTTCCGTGTAGATCGTTTCGATTTGAGCCGGATTATAGATCCGTGGGTTGAACCAATTATAGACGTATCCTTTTTCCGCTTTATTCTGGTCCATGTATTTCTTGTTGCCCATCTCGATGTAGAAGTTGATCATTTTGATGGCGGCTTCCGGATTCTTCATTTTTTTGTTCACGACCACGAGTTTGTTGCTGCGGATTTTGGGAACCATGGACTTGCCCGGCCCGTCGAGTCCGGGAATCTGAAGGGCAATCCAGTCTGCCTTGGGATCCTTGTCAACATTCAGATTCAACGGCCAGTTCGGATACCACCATTCCCCGTAAGAAATGCCCACCTTGCCTGCCGTAATATCTTCAACGGACTTGTTCTCGTCCTTCAAGGCGAATTCTTTGTCCAGAATTCCCTCCTTGTACCAGGACTGCAGCTTGCCCAGCGCGGTCTTGACTTCCGGTTGTATGAGCCCGGGGATCAGCTTGCCGCTGTCGTCCTTGATCCAGGCCGATTGATTGTCCCCGATGGAAGGATACGCGCCAAATCCATTGAAGAAGCCCCTCAGGTCAAAGCCCCAAAAGAACAGATTCTTTTGCATGGCGATACCGTAGGTGTCGTTTTTGCCGTTTTGATCGGGATCCTGCTGCACAAAGGCTCTAGCAACCTGCTCCAGCTCATCCATCGTTTTCGGCGGCTGCAGCTTCAGGTTATCGAGCCAGTCCTTGCGGATCCAGAGCAGCTGAGTGGACAGGAACGGATCCTCGAAACCGGGAATCGCGAGCAGCTTACCGTCTGAGGTAAACGTCTTCATCGCAAAGCCGCCGTCGGATTCCATGTATTTTTTCAGTGCCGGCGAAGCGAAGTCGTTATAAGCTTGGGTGAGATCGGCAAGCATGTCCTGCTTCTTCAGCTTCTCGAAGTTCTTCTGATCCAGCTCCATAATGTCCGGCAGGTCGGCCGAAGCCATGGCTAATGAAAACTTTTGCTCAAACTGGCTGGAAGGCACCGTCCATTTGTACTGGACTTCAATATTCAGCATGTCTTTGAGGTCTTTGAAGTAAGCATTCTGTTCGGGCGTAATCCCTTGCGGCGTCCGCGGGTCCTCGGGCGGATTGTAGCCAAGCACTTGCGTGACCGTTACCGTTTCAGGATATTTGCCGAGAGGATCCGGCGGCGTATTGGAGTTCGCCTCCTCGGCAGATGTTTTGTTCGGTGTCCCCTCCGATTCGTTCCCCTGATTCGAGCATGCCGCCATTACCGAAAGCGTCATCGTGCTAATCAACATCATTTTCGCTAGTTTGGTCCATTTCATGATGGCTATATCCCCCTTGATCTGGCATATTCTTGATATCCGTACTGCTTAGATATCATTATAGATTCCTCACGAAAGCGCTATCAATTTTAAGTTTTTTACATCGCTTTCACTTTTTTTACTTATTGGGTATTTCGGTATTCCTGTGGGGTTACGCCCATCTTTTTCTTGAAAAACGTCGTAAAATACGACGGGGATTCAAACCCGAGCCGCACGGCAATCTCTTGTAATTTCATGTTCGTATGCTGCATCAGATGAAGCGCCCCTTCCAGCTTTTTCGCCTGAATATACTCCAGCAGATTTTGACCCGTCAGCTGCTTGTAGTAGCGCGAAAGATAGGATGGGTTAAAATGCACTTCCTCGGCTATGGCGGTCAACGAGACGTCCCCGGATAAATGCTCCAATATGTACCTGTGAATCCGGTCGATCACATCGAATTTCATGTCATCCTGCCTCAGCTGGCTGTTTCCATGTATCATCGCTTCGTGTTCCTTTGCCTTTTCGATATCGGCAACGACCATCTCTTGTCCCAGCGCCGCCCTGCTGAGCAGCATGATCCGCAAAGCATGAAGCTGCTCTCCCACCGTGTTCCATTGGTGCAGAAGATTGCCCGATATCCCGAAAGAAACCTGAACGCCAAGCAGCTCTTCGCACTCATTTTGCACCTGCTCCAGGATGCCCCTCATATACGACATCATGCCCTGCCAATGAAGCACATCTTCCGGCTCAAACCTCCGATAACGGTCCAGAAGCTCCTCGCCCGGCTGCAGCAGCCATACCAGCAAGTCTTCATCCAGTACGACATGCTCGCAGGCAAACGAGCTGGGCAGGTCGTTGATAAACATCATCTGAACGGCTTGCACCGCATTCTTCGCCTTGGCCTCCGGGGCCATTCCGATCCTTCCAGCGAGAAGGAATGCCGGCCGATCTGCGTCGATACCGAACTCCACCTCTTCATAACGGGGCTGAGACAACAGGGAACTCAGGGCTTCCCCTTTCAATGCCTTTTGTATGAGTTCGCGCTTGAGCAGAGGCTCGGCCATTTGAAAATGCATCTTTGCCTTTTCTGCCTGGATTCTGCGTCGGTTCTCTTCATCCAGCCTGGTGGAAGCCTCTTGGACAGCATGAAAGATCGGATCGATCCCTTCGGTTTTCAGGATGTAGTTATCCACGTTCTTGCGCAGGGCTTCATGCACATATTCAAACTCGCTGTAACCGGTCAGAAAAATGATCCGGCAGTGCGGCCAATAGTACGTAATTTCGTCAATCAGCTGTAGCCCGTTCTTATGGGGCATTCGTATATCGCTGACCAGGATGTCCAGCTTCACTCTCATGGCGATCTCCACCGCTTCCTTGGCGGAATAGGCTTTCCATACATCCAGGTCGAATTGCGTTTGCTCCTGAAAAAGCTGAACCAAGCCGTTCACGATGACGGGCTCGTCGTCCACGATCAACAGTCTGTACATCACGATGCCTCCTCTGATTCATGAATCATAATGATCAAATCCACCTTCAAACCGCCATGGACGCTTCGCGAGACGGATAATCCGCTGCCGGGCCCATACTTGAGCTGAAGCCGGTTGTTCACGTTGACCAATCCGGTTTGCTCCACATGCTTCGAATCCATGGCAAGCTTGCCGCGCAGACGCTGCAGCATCTCATTCGTAAGCAAATTCCCGTTGTCCTCCACCGTGATACGCAGTCTGCCCTCCCGATAATCAGCGCTGATGTACAGCATGCCTTCCTCCATGCCATCCTCGAATGCATGCTCGAACGCATTCTCCACGATAGGCTGAACAATAAGTCTCGGTACGGTGATACCTTGGGGAATGTCCGCAAATTCCCTATGCTCATACGAAATCCGGTTCGAGAAGCGAATGCCCTGTATGTCGCAGTAATCCAGAGCATGCTTGTATTCCGTATAAAAAGGCACCTCGTCGGAGCCGCTTCTCGTGATGTATTGATAATAGCTGCCGAGCTTTTGCGAGAGCTCCGCCGCACTATCCGAATCTCCGACCTTGCACATCATATACACATTGAAAAAGCTGTTATATAAAAAATGCGGATTAATCTGGGATTGCAGCTGCTTCAGTTGCGAGTGCTGCAGTGCTATTTTTTGCTCATAGTTTTCTTCGATCGACTGTTTAAGCTTCAAGGCCATCCTGTTGAAACCGTTAAACACGTAATGAAACTCATCCTTGGTTCTGGACTCGATCAGGATATTCAAATTATCGGTTTCGATCATATGAAAGGCTTTTACGAGCTTGGACAAAGGCCTGTGGATCATCAGATTGACCGAGAACGAATAGAGCACCATCACAATCACGGCAAGGATAAACAGCGTATAGAACCAGGTAATGAATTGGCTTATGGGGCGGGTGATTTCATTCTGATTCACGTACATGACCAAGGACAGGTCCAGCGAGCCGACTTCATTCTGAATGATAAAATAGTCTACGCCTCCCAATTCCCCCGTCTCCGGCGCATTTCGATCCGTATCCGGCTTGTCCAGGACATGATTCAAGATCTCTGTTGACTCATCGGCCGCAGGCGCCGTCGTCAAGATGGTGCTGCCTTCCCTGCTCCCCAGAAGGACTTCGGATTCCGGATACAGCTTGGCGATTTCGCTTAAAGCCCCGAGCAGCTTGGGCCGGGAAATCTCGATGTATGACCAGACAGCCCCGTTGTTTTCGGTTTCGATCAGAAAGATCCGGTCGCCGCTCCTATAGAATGAAGGTTTGGGCATGACCGCCATCATGGACGATATCCGTTCCATTTCCTTGTTCGGGGTATTGGTCACTCCCGTCGTGGTCGAGATCGTTTTCCCGACATCCTTCACGTACACGCCGGCACTCACAACATATTCGCTGGAAACCATCAAGGTTGCCAGCCGATCCCTGACCTGGTCGATGAGCTCCACCTCTTCGTAATCCTCAAGCATGCTGCCTCGGAAACTAAGCTTCTGCAGATCCTTGTCATTTAACAGCTGCAGCTGCAGATTCCGGATAAAATACATTTCTTTATCGAGCTGCTTGGAATAGAAGGAGGCCCCCGCGGCCGCGGAGTTCAAGATAGACTCCTTGGTGACGGACATCCCCTTATAATTCAACCAAATATTCATCGAGATGAGAGGAAGTAACAATACGATAAATACGATGACGATTTTTTGATAAACAAACCATTTCGATGCTTTGCCCGCAGCCTGAAGTTTCATGCTTTTCCCCCAATTCGTTATCACTCGATCCATTATCATCTAGTATAGGGGGGCCGGCTGACATTACAACGAATTATTTTTACTATTAGGTGCAAACATGACAGTCATGAGTTCCAGGCATAAAAAAAAGCCCCGTAAGGGGCTTTTAAGCTGGTTTATCATGCAGCACAGGGATCGGTGCTGTTATATGGTCATTTCGCACTGATGATTTCATACTTCGGCTTCACATTGTTAAAATCCGGGTTGGTTCCGCTGACCATTAAGCCCATGCCCCAATCGAAGTGAACATCCGCGGTCGGCACATCCGAAGCATCGCGATATTGGAACAGGATGTTTCGGCGCGTACGCTCGCTCCGGTTCACGTCCGACCCATGGATGGTCAGGTAATTGAAGAACAATACATCGCCTGCCTTGGCCGGACATGGAGTCCCCGAAGATAAAGGATGCTCTTTATGGTTCAAATAGTAAGCGCCGACATGCGGCAATACGCCCTGCTTATGAGAGCCGGGAACGACGCAGAGGCAGCCGTTCTCCATATCGGCGTCGTCGAGATGAACGCTGGCAGCAAGCATCGTGTGATCCCGATGAGGGAAATACGGATAATCCTGATGCATGGGGAATGCGGCCCCGTTAGATGGGGGCTTAACCAGCATTTTGGAGTGATGCAGCTGTACGTTCGGTCCGATGATCCCGTTCAGCACTTCGGTCATTCGAGGATGGATCGCGGCACGCATGAAAGCGGCATCATGATATTGCACGTCGTGAAATCCTTTCAGAACCAGCTTCTTAAGCTGTTCAGGCGGCAGGAAATCGCCCTGCCATGCATGGTTTTGATCCGATTTGGCGCGTGCCGCCCTTTGGATGATCCCTTCAACGGCCGTTCGCATATCTTCGACTTCCTGTTGATTATAAACGCCCCGGACCAGCAAATACCCATTCTCTTTGTAAAATTGCACATCCTTCTCGTCAATCATCGCCATGCACCCTCTCGATATTTTATGGAATATCTAGTTTAATTATAGTGAGGGCAAGCGGGATCGTATTTGCACCGGAAAGACGACGTTTTGCAAAATTACGCCAGAAGGGAGCTGTACTGCCTTGTACCATTGGAGCAAAAGCGAGGAACGGCTTAATCGTTATGCAGGTCGGTTAGAAGGCGAGAGCCTCTCGTTCCTTGTCCATTACTGGGGAACCGTTCGTCATTTGACGGCCAATTCCTTGCATCGGCATTCTTTCGTTGAAATTTGTTATGTACACGGCGGATCCGGCGTGTATCTCGAAGGCGACAGGACATACCCCTTATATCCTGGGGTCGCTTTCTGTACCCATCCAGGTCAGCTGCATCAGATCAAGGACGTTCACGATCTGAATCTGTTGTTCGTGGCATATGACGCGATGGAGAAACCATCAGCCACCGATGTTACGGCGGCATATTTGGAAGCGCTTCGTCGATGCGCCGTTTGGACCGAGTTTGCCAGTGAATCGCCGGCCATCCAATTATGGAAATCCATGCTGATGCGTTCGGAAGCCGAAGACTCGCTGCCTGCTTCGCTTCTGCCCAAACTCGCGCATGCGCTGCTCGAATCCTTCCCTGCCCTGTTCGGGGCTGCCCGCAACCTCGATGCGGCTCCGAGCTACTCAACCACGGTGCAGCTTGTCCAAAGAGCAAAACTGTACATTCGAGACAATCTAAGCGGACCATTATCCTTGCCGGAAGTGGCGACATACCTCAACGTGTCGGAGCGGCAGTTGTCCCGCTTGCTTGCGGGCAGCATCCATGAATCTTTTTCTTCCATGGTTCGCACCGAGCGGATCCGGGCAGCCGAGCTTCTGCTGCAGCAAACCCATGATCCCATCAAGCTGATTGCGGAACGAACCGGATTCTCTTCCGTTCATTACTTCACAAGGCTGTTCACCCAATTCAAAGGCATCTCTCCGGCGGCTTATCGTGCCAAATGGTTCTTAGGGGCGGATCATTGATCTTAACCTGGATATTCGACATTGTCGCATCTCAAGTATATTCCAAGCAAACGACGGCCTTGCCCAGCTCCCTCGAGTAGAACAAGTACAGCGCGTCTGCCCCGTACGCCTGAAAGTAATAACCCGTCAACCGGCCGACATAGGTAAAAATCTCTCCTTCCGGCGTACGCGGCACATGCAGCAGATTGGTCTGCTCGAAACGCAGCCAGTCCTCAAGAGTTTCCCCCTCTTCCTGCAAATCCTGTTGTGCCTCTTCCGACATAAAGCCAATATCATCCAGCAGTCCATGGATCTCCGGGAAGCTTAATCCCCACCCCTTCTCCTGCTTTTCCTTGTATTCATGAATCAGCGCGTCCGCCGATTCGGCAGCACGACCAAAAGACGAGTAAGGGAAGATATGCCCCTTCTCTTCATAGAACCGCTTGCGGGCCATAAAGTCCCGCTCATTGTCGGCGTACGCTTCTGCCAGCGTCTCATGCTCCGGTTCCTGCTCGAGCAAAAAGTAGTTCCAATCCGCTTCGAAGCGGTATTTTCCGTTCACTACATCAAAACCAAGCATATCCTCCTTGGTATACGGCCGGTGTTCGGACACGGTTTCTTCGCCGACGCTGCCGTCGTATATTTCTTTGACGGACACAAAGTGCAGCCACTGATCCTCGCCCGGAAACAGGCACTTCAGATTCAAGGAAAGAATCGGAAGAAAATGCTTCCGGTACCGCTCCATGTCGCCTTCGAATACATCCTCGTAAGCCGGAAAAGGACGAATATGAGATTCCGATATATTCATAGCTTGCTCACTCCTTCAAATTAGGGGAATCCGCGTAATTGACGTATCGCTTCATTCTCTGTTCGAATACCGTATGATACCGGAAGGACCGTGGATATCGATCTTCGCGAAGCTTCTCGGACAATACCGATTGACCTTCCTGATAACGGACCGCGAATTCACATTCATCATAGAATTTGCGGGATAGCCGGCGAAGCTCGTGATCTTCGCCTTGGCTTCACCATCCCATCTGGATCATATCCAGCTGGTCCAACGGATCGCGATACGTGTCCAGGACGATGCAGGAAGCCGGGCCCTCCGTCTCCTGGAATACCAGAACATGGCCGGAGTTCACCGGGCTATCAAAATACCGCTCATAGATCTCCTCTACGGGAACCGCTATGCCAAGCCGATCCATCACGGCTTTAAAGTTAGGGTGTACCCTATACTCGTCAGACAGCTCATCCGGATACCATACGAGCTCGGAGATCGAAGCCGTTATATTGAATTCATATTTCATCCCTTGCCGCCTCCTTCCCTGCTGCAGAATCAACGTCCTATTCGTATTCGTGATACCATCTTCAGTTCGTTTAATAGATTCTCTACATACGGGATATTCTACCATATATCAAATCAGATATAGAATTTCCCGCGCTTAACCGCGATGACTCGGCGTGTTATAATTCGGTTAACATGCTGGAAGGGATGAAATGAATGCTGAAACTGGAAGCGGCTTTAACTAGATTCATAGAACAACAGGACTTGTATAATCGGGGTTTCGGGCTCTTCACCGATCATGAAATACGGCAGCGGTCCGAGGTCCGGCTGCCGCCCGTGGATGACCGTATCACGCTGTCCCCTGAGCTGACCTATCTATATAGCCATTATGAGATGATTGACGCTATGGCCGAAGGAACCCATAAAATGAAAAACGCGGCGGTTGAGATCGGTGAATCGGCTGTCATTTACTTTGTTTCTCCCGAGCATCTGGTCCGGCAGCAAATGGGCTATCGCTGGATTAGCGATAGGGGGGAAACCATAGAATCGAGCAATTGGCCACCTCATCACGTTGTCATTGCCAATGTGAACGATGATCCGCTGATTGTAGATGTCCAAGCCAGTGGTTCACCCGTATATGCCGCTTTCGAAGGTGGCGAGCCTAAACTGATCGCGAATTCGCTTGCGGATTGCTTTCACGCGCTGTCCATCCTCATTGAAGGCGCTCTGCTTTTTCAAGGTGAAACCAGCGACGAAGAAACTTATGAGACGAAGCCTGATTTTCTCGCCCATGTGATGCCGCCACTGTCGGATCTTTTGGGAAGCGAGCAAATGGATGCCCTGCTGGAATATTTATCGCTTCGATAAACGAAGAGGGCTGCCTGCCAACATAAGCAAAGGACACACCTCATTAAGAGAATGTGTCCTTTGCTTATTAATCAACTGCCCACCGTCCCCGTAGTCTTCACTCTTCAGGCCCATATACCTCAATTTCCCAAATGGAGTATCCGTATATTGTAGCCCGGACTGTTCCGTACATCCGTACATACCGCGCGTCCGCTTCGTCAAAAGTTATCGTCTCAAAACCGCCCTTGCCTGTCGTGGTGCTGTATACATCTCTCCAATTCGCCTCATCGCTTGGATCGTCGGCTACCTGTATCCGGTAGCTCTTCCCATAAGCGGCCTCCCAATAGAGCCTGACTTCGTTTATCGTTCGCGTCTCTCCGAGATCCACATAGATCCAGCCGGGGTCCACGCCCCTCTTCGAACCGAAGCGCGTTGTTAAACTTCCGTCGTTAACGTACGGCGCGGTGTCCTCCAATCCGTCATTGGACGAAGCCATGGCTGGACGGTGCAGCGCCAAATTGGTTTTTGGCAGAGGTTCCTCATTCTGAACGGGTCTGATCGTGACATCGCCGTAATGCTCTTTGCTCAAGAAGTTCATCTCGTGCAGTGTAGTTGCCGGCAAGCTTGCTCCGGGCATATAAACATTCTCAAACATCAGATCCGTAATCGCGGCACCTTCCATACCCTTGATCTTGGCAAAACTTTCACCTGCGTCGCGCACCGTAATATCCTTCACTTTAACGTCTCTGACGGGTCCCACGCCGTTATTGCTTCCATTTACCGTGAACATGGTCATCCATGCGCTATTGTCCTCGTTCTTGCCGCTGATATCTTCGACGTCCATCGATTCGAATGTTACGTCACTCACCGCACCGGTGCCGTATTTATGATGAATGGCGAATCCCACAGCCGCTTTATAAACGACTCCGTTTCGGAATACGATATTGGATTGATCCTGCATGACGCCTTGTCCGATCTTATAACCGTAGCATAAGGTCCAAGCGATCGTATCCTCGAATAACACATTGCGAACGGGCTCCGGATTGCCCGGCCATGGCACTTTGCCCGAGGCGATATCGGTATCCTCTTTCCAGGCTTTCGTGGAGAACGGGTCATCCAGCGAAATGCCGATCGCATTTTGTACGACGACGTCTTGGGATTCGCAAATATCGATCCCGTCATTTTCCCCCATCCCCAAACTGTTGAACAGCTTCAGATTTCTGAAGGCAAGATCGTTAGAACGTACCGTAACCACCGCCCAGCCCGATGATTCTCTAATCACGATCCCTTCCATGACAAAATGGGAGGTAGCTATCGGAACAACGAGGTTATTGATCATTCCCTTGCCATTGGTTCCTTTGTCGTCGTGCAGCGCTTGCCCGTTGCCATCGATCGTGCCCCGTCCATAGATCCGGATATTCTCGGATTGAAATGCGGTTGAGATCCACCAGGTAGCCGGTCGTCCCATGGAATCCTTAAACCAGTGCTCGGTGTAATCGCTGGTTCGTCCTGTACCGACCAAGGTGGCTCCCGGCTCCATGTAGAGGGCCGTATTACTTTTTAATACCAAATTCCCGATTTCATAGGTTCCCGCCGGAATGTAGACAATACCCTGCGCACCGTCTCCTCGAGCGGTACCGTAATGACTGGCATCGTCAATCGCCTGCTGAATGGCCCCCGTTCTTACCGAAACTTCGGCCGCTGAAGAACCTGAGGATACAACATGATAAGGAGCGGATGTAATATTGAAAATGCCCTCGCCGGTTGAGGCGGGTGCATCCGTTTCGAGCGGATCCGCCGCGATGACCATACGCGTCTTGCGGTTATTCATCATCACAATCAAATACTCGTCCGATTGGGTCGTGAAAGTGATGGTTCGTCCTTCAATCTTATCGGCTTGGATGCCCAGCTTCTTGGGACTTATGGAGTATTCGTGAACCTTGTCCGTATTCAGGATCGTTAACTCGTAAGTGACAGGACCGTCGGACATGGAAAAATGCGCATAGTCATAATCGCTGAACCCCTTCACCACCGGGATGGGTACTCCGTTCGCTTTGAGCGTATAATTGACGGAGCTTTCATACCTTTCCGATGGCTCGTAGGCTACGATTGTAGCTGGAGTAAATGCAGCCCCTCCCTCCGATGCTTCCGCTTGTAGATTCACGGCTGGTGCCAGCAAGGCAGCAGCAAGCGTAAATCCAAGTGCCGCACGAAACCATGTTTTGACGAATGACATTACATAATTCCTCCTTTTCGTTCGTTTTTCGAAAACCCTTTCATACCTGTCTGCTTCCATATGGCGCCTCTTCATTATAGACTTCATGGATAGGACGATTAATGAGGGTAATTCCACAAAAAGGGCAGATCCTATATGCTAATTCATTCGGGACGTACCCTCTCCGGTTTCATATTCTGGGAAACCAAGCTTGGAACATGTGACAAACCGTAACGAACGAAAGCATAGCGGTTTTGATAGATCGGGCTGTCCGGATCAAGGTCCTTATCCGTCCATCCGGGTTTATTCTTAAAGCTGTCCGGGCCGACCTTAAGGGGTTCCCCTTTCACATGATGGTGCGGACCTAGCAAGTTTCTGCAGCTTCCGATTAACTCTAGTTCAATCAGGTTCTCTCCTGAAATGAGATATTCAGAGATATCGACTTCGCACGGCTCCCATAAGAAAGTGTGGATTTCTTGTCCGTTAATGGTTAATCGCGTGACGATTGCATTCGGCCTAGCGTCAAACCGCCACAGCCATTTAGCACGGTTATCCAGACAGATGGAAACCGTCTGCGCCAGGCGGAGGCTTCCTGCGAAGAACGGCAAGCCCTGACTGACCAAATCTTCTGCCAGCGAACATTCGTGCGGACGTTCGGAAAGAATGAACGGGCCGTCCGAAAAAAGGACACCACCCCCTCCATCAACAAACGGCGATTCCGAGGTTACCGCAAAATCTCCTATGATATACACGCTCTCGAGCTCCGAATCAAACGTAAGCTTATTCGCCTCAGATTCAAATTGATTGGCACGCTTTATAGCCGCATACGTTTCGGGCGAGTTCCAAAAATTGAGCGCAAGCCTGATGGTATTTCGTCCGTGCTGAAGGCAGCCTGTAATATCTACTTTTTTGAAAGCAACGTCTCTCCACCAGCCACAACTATGGGATGCTACTTCGTTTCCGTTCACCTGGATTTTCGTTTTCTCCGGATTCTCTAAGACAAGATACAATTCCCGTTTCATCAAGGGATCAAATGCAACGGCAACCTCGAATTCCAATTCGATTTGCACCGGTGCTCCGATCTTCAGCAGCTCTTCCTGGATAAAAATAAGGGGCCGTGGTTTTGACCACTCGCCTTGTTCCACCCGATACCTGCACGTATCCAGCGTTAAACTGTTCTTATCGATATAATCGATTCTCCACCGCTCATCCAATTGTTGAATCTGCCTTCCGGCATGCTGAAGCTCGAGTTCTGTTGCCGTAACGGAATCGTTTAGCTCCTCATGATTCGGGACAACCCGAATCATATAGGATTGCGCTGGATGCAGCGTCAAGTTCAACCGAATGCCGACGGGCATTGCTTTATGGTTCAGCGGCTCGATCGCGCCGCTCTCCAAATGAATAAGAAAAGGCGAACCCTTTCGATGAATAGTCACAACCGTATCCGGATAGCGCTCTTCTCCGGAATTCACCAGGTAATAAAGATAAGAGCCGTCCAGCTCAAGCGTCTGAACGTTAACCATGTCCGAGATAATGGGATTCCCCATTCCGTCAGTTACAGAAATGGGAGGTGAAACCGTATCCGTAAGCATCTTCACCAAAGATAATCGACTCATATCAGGTTTCATTGCAGCGTCTACGACACGCATGATGTCTTCGCAACGTTCCCCATT